>DASYPF010000343.1:0-17247 GCA_036006905.1 Acidobacteriota bacterium | reverse complement strand
TCATCTCGCCTGCCACCATGCCCGGAAAAGTGTCGAAGTTCTTCAGCAGTAAAGCTGTCGCAGGCGGAGGGACCGGCAGCACGCCATGTTCGCATCGAATGGTCCCCGATCCCACGTTGATGGGACCGGTAAAGAACTCCTCAACGCCAAAATAGCCAAATCCGACAGATGCTCCCACTATATCGGCGATGGAATCCAGAGCGCCGACTTCATGGAAATGAACTTTCCCCACCGTAGTGCCATGAACCTCAGCTTCCGCTTCAGCCAATTTCCTGAAAATCGCATGCGCACACTGTTGCGCTTGCGCGCCAAGATTTCCGGAATCAATCAGCTTCCGGATATGCGAGAGATGCCGATGCCCTTTCTGCTCCGGAGCAATAACTCGGAATTTCTTGCCGCGCAGCCCCGCTCGAGTCACCTGGTCGACGGCCAGGGAAAGCCCTTCCAACTTCAGACTGGCGAGCGACTCCTGCAAGTGCTGAAGAGGCAAGCCCACATCCAGCAGAGCGCCTACGGTCATATCTCCACTGATACCGCTGAAGGGATCGAAAATGAGGATGGTACTCATAACGTGGTTCAAACACTCATGGGCTATCAGCTGTCAGCTCTCAGCGGTCGGTTCTCAGGTATCATCTCTCAAACAAAGTTTTCAGCTCTTGGCTGTTAGCTGAGAGCTGAGAGCTGACGGCTGACAGCTATCATCACAACTGTCCCAGAATTTCCCCAGCTTTCCCCTCAAGAAACAAATCTACGCGCGCCGTCAGATCTGTAGGTTCTACATTCACTTCTACTACAAAGCAGCCTGATTCTTTAGCCAGCAACGGAAGTCCTGCCGCTGGATAAACGAGCGCCGACGTCCCGATTACGAACATCAAATCGGCGCTGCGGCATAGCTTCTCTGCAGAGCTCCACACATCCTGTGGCAGGGCTTCGCCAAACCAGACAACACCGGGCCGCTGCATTCCTCCACAGCGGCACCGAGGCGGAAGCTCGCGCAATCGAGCGTCCAGATTGCGCTCTGACTGGCCACAATGACTGCACTGAACCACCCAAATATCCCCATGCAAGCAGTGGACGCGCCGGCTTCCGGCGCGCTGGTGCAGGCCGTCGACATTCTGTGTGACTAGATGAACGCCCGGGTATTGTTGTTCCCAGGAGGCAATTTTCAAGTGCGCGGTATTTGGAGATTTTGTCGCCAGCAGCGACCGGCGAAAATCATACCATTCCCAAACTGTCTTCGGGTCACGGGCAAAAGCTTCAGGCGTCGCCAAGTCTTCCGCTCTGAATTTTTTCCAGAGCCCATCTTCACCGCGAAAAGTGGGGACTCCACTTTCCGCAGATACTCCTGCACCGGTGAATACCACAGTACAAGAAGATTCCTTCAAGCGTGTCAGAAGTTCGCGCGTCTGATTGCCGATTTCGCGTAACACATTCGGAGTGTAGCACATACCAATTGCGGATTGCGGATTGTCACGATTGCGGATTTCGGATTGCGGATTGAACCCATTGCGGATTTCGGATTGGGGATTGAACCCATTGCGGATTGCGGATTGCGGATTGAATAGAGCCCGTTCTCCATTTGTTGACGGTGAGATTTCCTCATCTCATTGACAAGCATCACTCTTGAGACCGTATGTTCCTTCAATCCGCAATCCCCAATCCGAAATCCGCAATGAGTTCAATCCGCAATCCGCAATCCGCAATCGGTTCAATCCGCAATCCGAAATCCGCAATCCGCAATATGATATAACTCCTTTTCCTATGCTCAGACTGATCGAACGCCTTCAGGCTTCCTTACGGGCACACGTGCGCAGCCAGTACGGCATAGAATTGGATCAAGTGATCGCAGAAAACCCTCCTCGGCTCGAGTTCGGCGAACTCGCCTTTCCTCTTGCGTTTGAACTCGCCAAAAAGCTCAAGCGCGCGCCGCGGCAGATTGCGCAGGAAATCGCGGGCACCATCGAGCCGACAGAGGGAGTTGCAAAAATAGAAGCGGCAGGGGCAGGATATCTTAACGCATTCCTGGACCGCTGGTGGTTCCTGCGACAAGCAGGCACATTTCAATCTGTCGCCCCGCGCGAAAGCGGCAAGATCATTGTCGAACACACAAACATCAACCCCAACAAGGCAGCACACATAGGACACCTCCGCAACGCTGTAGTGGGAGACAGCTTCGTGCGTTTGCTGCGGTTCCTCGGCCATCCGGTCGAAGTGCAGAACTACATCGACAACACCGGCGTTCAGGTTGCCGATGTAATCGTCGGATTCATCCATCTACGCAAATTTGATCTCGAAGCAATCAAGAACATACCGGGGAAAATCGATTACTACTGCTGGGATTTATATGCTGAGGTTTCCCAGTGGTTTCAGGCCGACGAAGAAAGGCTGGCTCTTCGCCAACAGGCCTTGCGCGATATCGAGGATGGCCACGAGCCCACTGCATCCATCGCGGAATACATTTCTACGGAGATCGTAAAGGCCCATCTAAAAACGATGGAGCGAATAAATGCTCGCTATGACTTGCTTCCTCGCGAGAGCGAGATTCTTCATTTGAAGTTCTGGGACAAAGCCTTTCAACTTCTCAAGGAACGGAACGCCATCAAACTCGAAGACCAGGGACCACACAAAGGATGCTGGGTGATGAAATTCGGACCGGAAGCAGATGCCTCACTGCCTGAGGCGAAGATTATTGTGCGGTCCAATGGCACGATCACTTACGTAGGCAAAGATATTGCGTATCAGATGTGGAAATTTGGCCTACTGGGAAGAGATTTCAAATATTTTCCTTTTTACGAATACCCTGACGGTCATCAGGTGTGGATGACAGCCACAAGTTCCGCCGATCAGGCGCCCCCATTCGGCAAGGCAAGTCGCGTTTACAACGTGATTGACTCCCGGCAGTCTTACTTGCAGAAGGTGGTGGTCGAAGGGCTGCGAGTTCTGGGTTTTGAGGCACAGGCGGAAAATTCCATCCATTTTTCCTATGAAATAGTGGCTTTATCGCCGCGCTGCTGCGAGGAACTGGGGATTCGATTGTCTGAAGAAGACGCCGCGCGGCCCTATGTGGAGGTGTCAGGACGGAGAGGATTAGGCGTAAAAGTCGATGATCTCTTGGATAGCCTGGTCGCTAAGGCCACAGAAGAAGTCGATCGCCGCAAAAATTTTGAAGACCCAAAAGAAGCGGACAGAAATGCAAGGCAAATTGCTGTTGCTGCCCTTCGCTATTTCCTCGCTAAATTTGCGCGCAACTCGCTAATCGCTTTTGATTTTCAGGAAGCCTTGAGCTTTGAAGGTGAGACCGGCCCGTATATCCAATACTCCACGGTTCGCGCCAACAACATTTTTCGCAAACTGGAGCAGGAAAATCCCGCCTGGGAAGCAAATGTCAGCGACTTTTTGAAGAAAACACCGTCGAAGCATCTGGGAGAAGGCGTGCGAACACTCTTGAATGACGACACAGTCTGGGAATTGGTGCTTTTCAATGCCAAGCTGGAGCAGGTAGTTCGTCAGGCAATCGACGCACTCGAAGTCTCGGCGATAGCCAAACACGCCTTCAACGCGGCTCAAAAGTTCAACCTTTTTTACCACAAGCATCACATCCTTTCAGAAAAGGATGAGCAGGCCCAGGCACTGCTGCTGGCAGTAACTCAGTTGACTCGAGACTGCTTGACTCAGATGCTCGAGTTGCTTGGAATTGAAGTTCCGGCGAAAATGTAATGATGGTTTTCCTCGTTCTGCTTTTAATGTTGCAGGCCAGTCCAGACATCAACTCTCCATTTAATGAAAAAGAACGGGCAATCTACTTGCAGAAACACAGTTTCAGCGACCGGATGGAGCTCTTCTACGAGGTAGTGGCGCGGTACCGACGAGAGTTTGACGCCTACGGCAAGCAAAAAGACTACTCCGGATTCCTACCAATTCTGGACAAGTACAGCCACTTGCTGAAAGTCATGGAGCAAGACCTGCTGCAACTCCCGGGAGAAAAGAAGGCAAAATCCAAGGCGCTGCGAAAATTGGAAATTCAACTGCGCAAGGCGAAAGAAGATCTTCAGAACTTTAGGTCCAACGCCAGTGCAGAGCAGCAGACTGCCTTCGAAAATTCCCTTGCGCAAAGTGAGTCACTTCGCACCAGGATGCTGCAGATCATTTTTGGAAAAGATTTCCTGAAGGATAAATAGCAGAATGAATGATCATTACCGGCGTCTTACTCGTGCGGCTACTTTGTTAACGATACTCTCTTTGCCTGTCTCAGCTGTGCAGTTCGGAGATTATCTTACAGAGGATGAAGCTGCGCGAATACGGGAGGCGCAGGAGCTCTATCCTCGCACTAAGGAGTATCTGCACGTCGTCGCCGCGCGCGCGGCTGAAATTGCGCGCCGCTCCGGCAAGGCTTATGAAGTGAAGGTTCCGGAGGAAAAGGAAAAAAAACCCAAGAAAATAAAGAAGCGTAAGGATGGCGAATCCGCGCCTACCGAACCGGAAAATCCGCTTCTTTTCTATCAACTCCCCGACATTGTCAACGGCATTTCGCAGTCGTTGAAGTCGATCATGATCAACGTCGATGAGAAATACAAGCAGAAGCGAAGCGAACCAGTTGAGATCGTAAAGGCGCTCAAGTTACTTCAGACATTCACCGCTCAGGATTTCCAGTTTCTGGACGACTTGGAAGAAAAAGCGCGCAACGACCAAGACGAAAAACTTTATCGGGCCGTCAAGAATGCCAGAGATAGCTTGGAGCGTGCGCGCGACGGCGCGAAAGACGGGCTGGCGGTTTTAGAGCCGCAGATCGAGTCGAAGAAAAGGAAGTAGGCGAATGTTTCCAATTACGGATTGCGGATTTCGGATTGCGGATTTCGGATTGTTCGGAATGCGGAATGCAGAATTGCGAATGCGGAATGCTTCCCTAATGCGGAATGCGGAGTGCCGAATGCGGAATGAAACAGTGGTCGATGAGTTGGCGCTCAAATCTGGATAGCACTCCTTATTCCGCATTCGAAATTCCGAATTCGACAACACTCCGAATTCCAAAACATTCCGCATTCGCCATTCCACATTCCGAACAATCCGAAATCCGCAATCCGAAATCCGCAATCCACAATTGGTCAGCCCCCAACCCCTACAAACTTTTCCACCCAAGCTGAGAAGTCTTCGGGCTTCCAGAACACTAATGTCGGCCTCTCCGCGATCATTCGCTCTTTCTGAAAAGACTCCCATAAAGCCGCTGCAAAATCGACACCCGCGGCCCGGGCACAGCCCAAATCGGCGAGTTGATCCCCCACAAAGAGCGCCTCGGCGGGGGACTTCGTCAAGATTTGAAGCGCCCGCAGCGCCGGCGCCGGATCAGGCTTCCAGCGCCGGACAGTTTCTCCGGTCACCAGGGCGCCGAAGAACTGTCGCAAGCCAAGCAACCTCAAAGTCGTTTCTGTGGAGCGTGATCCTTTGCCGGTGATGATCGCCATACTCGCGCCTGCGTCATACAGCTTTTGCAATGACTCACGTATTCCAGGAATCACGTACGCGTGTTGATCGTGATGCTGCTCGTAATACTCGTGAAAGGATTCCACCGCTTCGGTAACAACGCCCGGAGCGACGATTGCTTCAATCATTCCCCGCTCAGGCGGCCCGTAAAGACTTCGAATCTGATCAGGCGTGTAACGTTTGCCCGTGTACTTTTCAGCGACGTGATTGATCGCGGCGAAAATAATTGGCTCGGACACAACCAGCGTGTTGTCGAGATCAAACAGAAAACAGGAATATTTCATAACACGTGCTCAGTTATCAGGTGCGGAACCAATAGTCAATCAGGCAAGTCAGGCAGGAAGAAGGTCATCGGTCATCGGTCATCGGTCATCGGTCATCAGTCATCGGTCATCGGTCATCGGTCATCAGTCATCGGTCATCGGTCATCGGTCATCAGTCATTCGAGTCGAAGAAAAGGAAGTAGGCGTTAGCGGGGGATGGGGGATGGGAGATGGGGGTTGCGCCGGACGTGAGAGGTCTAGCTCCGATTCCCGACACCCATCTCTCAGCCTTGGCCCCAGCCCCTAGAACGTGTGAAAAAATACTGAGCCGCGCGCGTAAGCAAGCGGACTCTCGTCGGAGGGTCCGCTCCCTAACGGTCGCGGCTCGGATTTTTCACAGATTCCTAGCCCCGAACCCCTAGCCCCGAACCCCTAGCCCCCAGCCCCTAGCCCCCAGCCCCTAGCCCCTAGCCCCTAGCCGGTCCCCACCCTCCACCGCCGTTCGAAAGCAGGAGACAACCTCCGGGATCCGTTCGTAGTCGGCAAAAAGCGATATGCCGGCTATGCCAGCGGCTCCCGTCTCCATGATTTCACGAAAGCTCTTTGCACTTATTCCACCCAAAGCTATCACTGGAACGTGGACAGCACGGCATACAACGCGAAGTCCTTCGATACCGAGCGGCTGCCTGTTTGAAGGTTTTGAAATTGGCGTAAAGACCGGCGCGAGTAAAAGGTAATGTGCGCCTGCATCGGCGGCCCGTCCAGCTTCGTTCAAAGTGTGCGCGCTGACACCTATCAATTTCCCAGGCAGCTCTGCGCGGGCGGCTTCAACGTGAAAGCCATAACCGGGAAGGTGCACTCCATCTGCGTCAAAAGCCTGCACCAGATTAATGGACTGATTGATCAACAAGCGGGTCCTATTACGAGGCAGATTTGCCAGGCGAGCAAGCGAGATGTGGCGCTCTGCTTCCGAAAGATACTTATGTCGGTATTGAAAGAAGGGGACAGCGCAGTCAATAGCAACTCGGAACAGCTCCAGCGGATCGCCATTAGCCTGGTCGGAAATGCAATAAAGGACAGGTTGCGAAAACAGATTCACTTGACGAGAGTATCACGTTTGACTCCTGCAGAGAGAGCCCGCAAGGCGGGCGACAGCCGAAAATTTCTTTGCAAAAAAACGAGTGACCTTTGAAGAAGAACTTCGGACGCTTCTTCGGGCTCATCACATCGAGTTCAAGCCGGAATACCTGTACGTTAGACGCTGTCGCCCGCCCTGCGGGCTCTCTTTGCGAAACCACTGGTACCCCCGGCTCCGCTTCGCTGCGCCGGGGGCTACATGCTGGCCGCCCGCTTCGCGGGCTCGGACGGCCCACGTCTCTTCAAAATGTAGAAACTCCAGAGAGACGCGCTAATGGTTTTTCATAATTAGGTTGGAATCAATCCTTGGGCGGCGCTTCGCGTCGTCTGAAAAAATTAAACCACGGGGAACACTGGGGACACGGGGGAGATAAGGTTCTTCTATCAGCAACATCATGGGGCAATTGAGCGGTCGCTTCTGGTCCCCGTGACCCCAGTGTTCCCTGTGGTTCAGTCTTTCTCTACGGAACGACCCTGAGCCGGGTACAACTCCAATCTGATTATTGAAAAACCATAAACGGAAAACCGATTGAAACCGATGGGGGACAAGACCCCGACACAATTGAACCGATTGGGGACAGACCCCGACACAATTGAAACCGATTGGGGACAGACCCCGACACAATTGGGGACAGAGCCCCAACAATTCAATTGCCCCAATTTGGGGTCTGTCCGCAATTGTGTCGGGGTCTGTCCCCAATTGCCCGTCCCGCAATTGTGTCGGGGTCTGTCCCCAATTGCCCGTCCCCAATTGCCCAAGTCCGTGTGTTCTGGAGTCATTCGTGTCCTCATGTTTCAAGGCATTTGCATTCATTTGTGGGGATTTTGAGGCTAAATCATTTATCATAATAACGACGGGCATTGCCGCCGGCTATCGTCTTCAAACGCTGCGGGTTCTCGGGGGCCTCCCAGTCGAACCGAGCTGCGTCACCGACGCCCAGGCATCTTACTCGCGACAGGTGCGTAGTAACCGGTTCGCGAGCGGACCGTGTAATCCGAGCCCGGACGGCCGTAGTGCTCGATGAGGCGAACCTCGGTCCGCCGGAAGGTTCCAGAGGATGAGTTCGCCGGGTAGTAGCCAAGCGTATAGCGCACTTTGAGCCTCAAGACCGCAGTCGCTAGCGCTGCATCAATAGAACCGGAATTTGTTACATCTATAATCTCGCCTCCGGTCTCTTCGGTCACTTTGCGAACCGAACCCGCGCCTCCGATCCAGTTGGGAACCCGCAGTGTAATCGGCAGCTCTATACCGGGTGTTTTCACACTGTAAATAACGGTCTCGGTTTCCATAGCAAGCCGGATGGTCTCGCCTTCGCTCGCCCTCGGCCGACTCGTCGCTTGGTTGTCGGAGACAAGGATCACGGCGCGGCGTTGCTGTGGCGCCACCATTGCCAGATACATGATCGCGTCGTGAAGCGCGTCGATGATGTCGGTCCCACCACCGGCGCGGATTGTTGCGATCTGATCTGCGATCCGTTGCCGGTCCGTGGTCAAGTCTTCGAGCCGTTGCACTTGCCCAGCGAAAGTAAACAGGCAGACCTGGTCGCCACTCTTGAGTTGCATCAGGGCGGAGTACGCCGCAGCGCGAATCTCGTTTATGAATGGCGCAACGCTTCCGCTTCGGTCGATCACCAGGGCGACGGCCAAGGGATACTCGTCCCGCGAGTACTCCTGGATCTGTTGTTCAGTTCCGTCCTCAAAAAGCCTGAAGTCCTCCTTCCTGAGGTTCTCCATCGCGTGTCCCAGCCGGTCTCGTACTACCGCATCGACCAGCGCGAGTTGAACCTTCACGCTCAGCTTGAAGCCGCCCGGATCCGCAACAGCCCCGGGCGGCTGAAGTGGCGGCGTAGCAGGCGGAGGCGTGGACTCCGCGCTGGAATTGATTTTCACGGTTTCGGCGGAAGGCTCAATTTGGTTACCGGGTCTGTCCGGATAGCGAAAATCGGGCGGCACAACACTTGCCGTCCGGATCTCACCGCCCGGTATAGCCGCCAACTCGCCCGCTCGATGCGCTACGGCGGCGGAGAGCTCCAGAGGGCCGTCAAACTTTGCCTCAAACATTGTGCCGCGGGGTAGGTCGAGATCCGGTCCGCGCTCAAGAAGAATCCCTGCCAGTCCGATTCCAGCACCCACAGCGCCGCCATAGAGCGCGCCCTTGCCGCCCATGCGCAAGCCTATGATTGTGCCCTGTATCCCTCCGCTTACAACCGAAGCCAAATTGCCGCCGCTCCCCGACTCTCCTTTCAGTTTTGTGCTCCCGTGTTCGCCGGCGCTTGCCGGAGCGAGGCCGGCCCGGACAATACTCGCTCCCAGTGGCAATGTCGTCCCATCTGCCAGCCGTACCTCATCCAGTTTTAGCTGGAGCTCGGCCCGACCCTTGATCCGGCCCGCGCGCCTTGTTTGCGTGACGGTCCCCTTGACGGAACTGCCGCGAGGGATCACAACATGGTTGCCATCTCTCACGTCATCAACCGTCCGGAAGTAAGCTGCTTCGCCTTTCTTTGCCGTGCGGGTGTGAAGCGGCGTCTCGAGCTCCAGCACAAGGCGTTCGCCTGAGCTGATCCTCAGCGTATCGCGGACCTGCCGGGGCGACTGGGCCATGACCAGTCCGGCCGTAAACACGACCAACAGCGTGTGGGCAGCTTTTCTACCAGGCATTGAAGAGTTTCCTTGTCGATTGCTTAGATGGATGCGGTCGCAAAGAAGTTCAGAACCGCGAAGGGACACTGAATCGCGAACACAGAGTCAATGATACATCGCAAGCGCCCGGATGAGTGGAAATCTCAGTTCGTTCTCTGGCCAGCAATGCATGCGGGAATCGATGAGAAGATTTTTGAACAAAACTCGGTTATTGCCGGACGAGAGGGCCGGCGCTACGAAACTGGTGTTACTCCTGGCGGAGAACGTGCATCGGATCCAACTGTGTTGCTCGGCGAGCAGGAATGTAACTGGCCAGAAGAGCCACCGCCGTAAGCATCAAAGCGACAACCGCAAACGTAGAGGGGTCCTTTTCGCGAACATTAAATAGAAGAGTTGTGATCAACCTGCTCAAGACCAACGAACCGAGCATTCCCGCCAGCACGCCGGCTGCGATTAACCCAAGGCTTTGCGCGAGCACCAACCCTACCACTTGCCGTCGCTGCGCTCCCAACGCCATGCGAATCCCGATTTCATGCGCGCGTTGTGTCACTGCGTAAGACATCACGCCGTAAATTCCCACTGCCGCAAGCAGCAGCGCCATTCCAGCAAAAATGCTCAACAAAACCATAAGCAATCTTCTGCGCCCAATCGAGTCGGAGAGAATCTGTGCCATTGTCCGAATACGATAGACCGGTTGATCCTTGTCAATCGCCGCTACCTCCTGCCGGATTGCCGCAGCAAGGCTCTCTGGATTGACAAGCCTCTGCTTGGGAGCGTCGCTGGCAGCAGAGGCAGAAGTATGGATCGCCAAGCTCATGGCAGGCCAAGGATTTTGCGCGTGAGGCCAATAAAGCTGCACTCTTGATCGTGCTTCCAATGTTCGATAACGCACATGGCGGACCACTCCCACAATTTTCATCCAACGGTTGGGCGACTGCCGTCCACCCCTCTTGAGGCGGCGGCCGATCGGATTCTCGTTAGGCCAGTACGACGCCGCCATGCTCTCATCGATGATCGCGACCGGTTCGCTAAGCTGCGTGTCATGCTCGTCAAAAAAACGGCCCCGCCGGAGCACAATTCCCATAGCTCGAAAATATCCTGGCGTTGCAGGCCGCCAGTCAGCTTCGGGAGAAGCATTGGGGCCGGTGACAACGCGGCTGTCCACCGTTGTGGTCCCCGAGGACCCCTGACCGGTCAACGGAAGCGCCGATACCGCGCCGGCGGAATCGACGCCGGGCAGTTTTGAGACGCGATCCATCAACTGGCGGAAGAAATTGCTTAGTTGCTCCGGTTTGGAATACCTCGGCTGCGGCAGAGAAATCCGCATCGTTAACACCCCACTGGAATCAAACCCCGCGTCGACATGCTGCAGATTGGCGAAACTCTTCAACAGCAGGCCTGCACCTACGAGCAAAATAATGGAGAGCGCGATTTCCGCCGTGATCAACATGCGCCGTAATCTCTGCGATCCGGGTCCTGCGCCTGCTGTGCGGCCACCTTCCGTTAGCGATTCGTGAAGGTCCGCTTTTGATGACTGCAAAGCCGGAACGACACCGAATAATATCCCCGTCATCAATGACGCCACGGCGGTGAAGCCAAGCACAGCGCTATCCATCTGCGCCCCGGCAATTCGAGGATAGCTCGAGTGGCTGATATTAATGAGCACGCGCAGGTTCCAATACGCCAAAAAAAGACCGGCGGCGGCGCCCAACAGCGAAAGAAGAATGCTTTCTGTCAGCAGTTGTCGAATCAGCCGGCCACGGCCTGCACCCAGCGCACCACGGATGGCAATTTCACGCTCGCGTGCTGAAGCGCGCGCAAGCTGAAGGTTTGCGACGTTGCCACAAGCGATTAACAGAACAAAACCGACCGCTCCCATCAGGATCCAAAGTGGCGTTCGAAGATCCCCAACTAATTCGTCAATCAAGGATACCAGCCGGACCTCGAAGTGGAAGTCGCGGTAAGGATAGTTTGGATTCTGCTCGATGATTCGGCGCGTCACGATCGCCATATCGGCGCGCGCCTGCCCCAAAGAGAGATCCGGTTTTATCCTGGCCAATACTTCTAACCCATGCGAGCCGCGATTCCCCGGATCCAGATCTGCCGGTTCGAAGACCAGTGGGGTCCACATCTCAGCGTCTCCCGGGAACTGAAAATCAACCGGCAGAATGCCGATGAGAGTGTAACTTTGGCCGTTCAGCGTTAAGCTCCGGCCGATCAGGTCTCTATCAGCCCCAAAACGACGCTTCCAGAGGCCGTCGCTCAGTATCACGACACGTTCGCGCCCGGGCTGGTCTTCTCCCTGAGAAAAGATCCGGCCCAATTGTGCCTGCACGCCCAGCAGCGAAAAGAAACTTGCCGACACTTGCGCTCCCTCCACACGTTCTGGAACTCCGCCGGAGGTAAAGTTGAAGCTTGCACTGGAGATGGCGGCCAGATGCGAAAAACTATTATTTAACTGGCGCAAGTCGACAAATTCCGGCGCTGAGATCCAATTTTGGTCATTAGGCAGGCCGATACCCGTAAATTGCGTCCACACCTTCACCAATCGACCGCCATCTTGGTATGGCAGCGGACGCAGCAGAACCGCGTTGACGACGCTGAAAATGGCCGAATTAGCCCCGATGCCCAGCGCAAGCGCCACGACCGCTATGCTTGTAAAAGCAGGATTCTTGAGTAGAACTCGAATACCGAAACGGATGTCCTGAAAAAGAGTTTCCAATAAGTGAGGCATCGTCACTTTTGATCAATACTGAATTGCGGGCAGAGAGGTTCCCCGACCGAGTTAGACGGAATCGGATTTAAAAAAGTTGTGAGCCGCGGCCAACTCAGCGTGCCGTGCGCGCTCATGGCTCCCCCTCCAATATTTTTGAATACTGGGGATAAGTAGAAAAGGTTCCCAAAGACAGATGGATTCCAGAAAAACGTCAGCACATGCCTAAGAAGCCGACCTTAGGTATTGATCTTATATTGATATATATCGTGATATTGTCTAATGTAACATATATTCAAGCTTGAAATCAATGTGATGTGCCCGAAAGAAGCGTCCGAAGCGGCCTTCGAAAAGCAGTCGCGGAGTCCCGGCACTAAATGTCGGCTGCGTGGTGACGGCAACGGCCATCATCTTGTCGCCGTTACGATAGAACAATTCTCGCCCGTCGCGTGCCCAAACCGGCTGGTTGCCTCCCTCGGTTGAAATCTGCCACTTTCGACTAACCGCGGGGCGCGAATGGGTTTTGAACGTCGAGAAAGCGGAATTTTCTAAAGTCGGTGTCGTTTGTATAGAGAGTCTTCACTCCGTGCTGCCACAGTAGCGCGGCCAGATGGGCATCATTCACCAGGTTACCTCTCACCGAAAGACCATCGACAACTTTGTGGTAGATTGTCCAGAAATCCTCATCTTCAGCCAGTACTCGAACATGGGGAAGAGCGAGTAGCGAGTCGACATTGAGCACCGCATCTACGGGAGACAGCGGGTCGGCGAAAATAGCCGGATGGGTTGCGATCCGCAGATAACTCATGAGTGTGGTCCATGAAATGTAGAACACCTCACTTCCCGACGTGCAAGAACCCAAGAAATTACGCGCTTCCAAATGGAATGGGCTAGATTTGTCGGATGCGTACAGCAGGACATTCACATCAATACTGAAACTCACGATTTCGATCCGGTCTCTTTCACAGAAAAGAGTGTGTCATCTTCCATTGCGCGATAGAGACCTTCCTTATCAGTCAGCGCGATGCGCGCATGCATCTCTTTCGTCACCCAATTGAAATGGGTCTCCTTGACCCGACTCTGGCGCTTCTGGCCGAGAGCCTGAGCCAGAAGATCTGAGATGATGCGGCCCAAAGGCTTGTTCTCCCGTTTTTGAATGCGTTTCAGATCCCGCAGCACAGGACGATCAATATTGACAGTTGTTCTAGGCATGATGCTTGATGTTATTACAGAAAGCATCAGATGTCAACCTGCCCAGCTCAGTTGTCAGTTCCCAGTTCTCAGTTCTCAGTTTGGGAACTGGGAACTGAGAACTGAGAACTGGGAACTGGGAACTCGGGCGTAGAAAATTAAGTTTGGAGATCGCGCAGGACAGCACTATTGAGTCGTTCCGCCGGCTGTGTGATTTTCACTTCTTGGCGGCCTTTTTTAGCTTTTCTTCTGGTTGCTTGGCGGGCGGCATCGGAGTGCCGGTTGGGTAGACGATGATTTCGATTGCGCCCCAATCATCTTTGGAGCTGGCGCCACTTTTTTCTCCCATGCCCAGCGTTTTGAGGCGCGTGTCATCCAACTGGAAATTTTCAGCAAGATAGTTGCGGATTACCATGGCGCGAGCCTCTGATAACACGAGGTTCCTTTCGGTATCTCCTGCCATGCCGGTATAACCCACCACTACGGCAAGTCCAGTCTTGTTGTCGGCCAAATAGTCGCCGGCGGGCTTCAGGGACTTTTCGTTTTTCAACTTCGCTGTGTCCGGTTTATCAAAAAGCTGTTTAGCCGGAAAGGTGAAGTTCTTAAGCGGCGCATTCCTCGGCAGGCGAGTGATCTCGTATTTTGTCAGCTCAGCCGAATCCTCATAACCCCGCTTCTTGAAAAATCCGCGTAGAAAGAAGTTGTGCTTCAGCGCCTCCATGTTTTCGTTGAAGCTGGTCGCGCCCTCCTTGGCCTCAGCGACCATGCCGCCCACTCCGCTGGTCGCCTGTGTGACATTCTTCATCGTCTTTTGGCCACTCTCAAGGAACTCGCTGGTCTTCTTGATCAAGGACGAGATCTCCAGAGTAGGTTGGCCGCGGATGGTATCGCCGTCCTGCACCTTGTCTGCCTCGGCAGATCCGAAAGAAACCGCCACATACTTGTCGCCGATGAGTCCCTCGGTTTCAACGGAGGCTAGCGAATCTTTCTTAATGATGTCCTGTGTCGAGGCATCAAGGTCCATTGCCACCACGATCTTCTCGCCGGGCCTGGGCGGTAAATCGATGCTGCGGACAGTCCCGCGGTGAACGCCAGCCACCCGCACGTCGGCGCCGGGATCCAAGCCCGCCGCGTTATCAAATTCCGCTTTGAGTCGATAGGTGGAACTAAAGAGATATCGCCTGTTGCCGATGATGAAGACGCCCGCGGCCAAGACCGCCAGGGTCGCCACGATGAAAGCTCCCAAACGCACTGCTCTCGACATAGGTTCTCCTACGAGCTCTTCCTTAAAAATCCGGAAACAAACTCGTCGTCGCTCTTCTCGAGATCATCGAAGCTCCCTTCGATCATCACGTTTCCCTCGTGCAGCAGCGCGAGGCGGTCGGCGAGTGTCCTGGCGCCGTGAAGATCGTGGGTGACAATGATCGATGCCATGTTGCGTTCTTTTTGCAGCTTGAGAATCAGTTCTTCGATCTCGCCGGCGGTGATGGGGTCGAGTCCCGCGGTCGGTTCGTCGAGCAGGAGGATGTCCGGGTCGAGGGCCAACGCCCTCGCCAGTCCCACTCGCTTTTGCATTCCGCCCGAAATCTCCGAAGGCATCTTCTCGATATCCCGCTCCATGCCCACCCCCGCCAGCAATTGCTTTGCACGCTCGCTCTGCTCTGACTCGGACTTTTCGGTATGCCGCTTCAAAGGAAAAGCTACGTTCTGCTCCACGGTAAGCGAGTCGTAGAGCGCCGCGTGCTGGAATAGAAATCCAATCTTCTTCCGGATCTCGTTCATCTGATCCAGATTGAGGCTGCTGACCTCTTGATCGTGGATGCGAATCGAGCCAGAGTCTGGCTTCTGCAGGCCGATGATCACCTTCAACAAAACACTCTTCCCCGAGCCGCTGCGTCCCAGCACTGCGAGAGTCTCGCCGCGATCCACGGTCAGATTGATCCCGGTCAAGACTTTCTGGCTGCCGAAGGATTTGTGTATTCCCTGAATGACTATGGGCGCTTCGCCATCGCTCTCTTCCATAACCTTGGCACTCCCCTTTGCAACTCCTTTCACCGTCCTCTTCACGGAAAAAATACTAGGATCAATTTCACCAGGACGACATCGGCCAGAATCACAAAAAGCGAAGCGAGGACCACCGAGCTGGTCGCCGCGCGGCCGACGCCCTGAGTGCCTCCCCGCACGCGCATCCCCTGAAAGCACGCGATCAGGCCGATAATCAGTCCGAACATCGCAGTCTTGAAAGTCGACGGCAGAAAATCGTTGAAGCCGACATTATGGAATCCCTTATTGATGAACTTTTGAAGGGAGATGGGCGCGATCGTGGTTTCCGTCACCCAGCCCATTAAGATCCCGAAGAAGTCGGCAGCCAGCGTCAGCAACGGCAGCATCAGGATGCAGGCGAGTATGCGGGTTGCCGCCAGCAGCTTAAAGGGATTGACCGCCGATGCTTCCATGGCATCAATTTGGTCGGTGACCTTCATTGCTCCGAGTTCGGCGCCGATACCTGCTCCGATGCGACCGCTGACCACGAGAGCGGTGATGATCGGACCGGTTTCGCGGATAATCGACATCACGATGACGGCGGGAAGCATGGACTTGGCGCCGAATCGCACCAAGCTATCCCGGGTTTCGAGAGAGAGCACGACGCCGGTCGCCGCCCCTGCTATTGCGACCAGCGGCAATGACTTCGAGCCTATCTCGTCGAGTTGCCGGACCAGCTCGCGGCCTTCATAAGGAGGCGTCGCCGCGGCCCGCATCACCTGCCAGAAAAAGAGGCCGAGCTTACCAAACCAATCGAGAAATCGCTCGATCAGGCCGCTGGCACTCGAGACTTCATCATCTCCGCCTCGACCAAGCAGTGCATTCCACCCCAGCACGGCCAGGGGAGCAATCACCACGGTTTCAATGTAGCTTGCCGCGGTTGGACCTAGCATGCTTGCCCTCCTCTACTTCCCTCAGCACAGTATAGCCTGGGCATAGATCGTAGCACCGCAGCATCCGCAGAACCGCGACCGGAAGGGGCGCGGCGCACCAATGTAAGTCATCTGCGCAGGCCCCAACCTCGGCACTGTGAACCGTTTTGTCAATGAGTATGTCTTCTTGACAGCCCTGGGACCCCAACCTATACTCCCTTTGACATTTTGTCTGCCGAAGTTGTTCGCGGCGACTGATGCGAACAACACGGGGGATCCAAGGCTCTGCAACACGGAGCACGGGGCGTATCATCGGGATGGCGATATCGCATTTCGACGTAGGACACTTCCGGTCCGAGCCCGACAGCTAACCTCGCAGGCCAACAGGAAGGGCAATCTCTATGCGACCGCAATCATCCGGGCGCGAGGCGATCTGTCTTGCGTCTTTTTTGTCAATCCCCCTCAACCTCATCTTGATCCTTGGGCTCGCTGCTTGCGCCAGATCAGGGGATCAAAAGGGCGCGCAAAAAACCACTTTGGCGCTGGGCTCCTACAGCACGCCGCGTGAGGTGTTCGCAAAATCGATCATTCCCGCCTTCCAGAAACAGTGGAAACAGCAGACTGGCCGTGACGTTGAGTTTCAGGAGTCCTATCAGGGAAGTGGCGCTCAGGCGCGAGCCATCATCGGCGGTTTTGAAGCAGACATTGCAGACCTCTCGCTCGAGGCTGACATCGAAAAAATTGTCCAGGCGGGACTCATCACACATGACTGGAGGACTGCGCCCCATAAAGGCATCGTAAGCACATCGATTGTGGTGATCGCGGTCAGACAGGGCACCCCGAAGCAGATCAAAGACTGGTCCGATCTTGCAAAACCTGGATTGAACATCCTTACTCCCGATCCAAAGAC
>DASYPF010000342.1:0-6330 GCA_036006905.1 Acidobacteriota bacterium | reverse complement strand
AAGCCCCGTGGTGGCGGGAGACGTAAGTTGCGATACAGTTAGTTTCCAATCACGGCTCCATGGGGACAAGCCCCATGGTGGCCTCGATGCTGCTTCAAAATTTGACCGTTTTGTGAACTTTCTGCGCACCAAGTTTTCTAGTAACTGGCAATTGACAACCCGTGCCTTTTGAGCTTTCTGATTTCATCGTAGAAGCGGTGAATTTGCTCTACCATGTGACGGGCCGAGAACTCAGGCCGCATGCCGGCACGGCCACCAGCCGCAAGGTGCTGCCGCAATTCCGGCTTTGAGAGAATTTCCACTAGAGCAATTTTCAGCGCATGCGAGCTTCCCGGTTGCACCAGCAGGCCGTTGTCCCCATGTTTGACGAGATCCGGAATCCCTCCAACGTTGCTGGCGACCACCGGCTTGCCTGCCGCCATCGCTTCCAGTACCACTCTTCCCATCCCTTCAAACAGACTGGGCAAAACAGCAACATCGATGGCCGCAGTCACCGCGGGAACATCCTGTTGAAATCCAGCGAACACCACCGAATTTTCCAGCTTCAATTCAGCAGTGAGAGCTCTGAGCACCGGCTCGCGGTACCCCTCCCCCACAATCACTAGTACAGGTCTTGGAGTGAGCGGGATGTTGTCCAGGACTTCTTTCCAGGCGTGCAACAAAACCTCATGTCCTTTCCCTTCCCACAGTTTAGAAACAACGCCCACTACCAACTGCCCCGAATGGATTCCAAGCCGGCGGCGAAACTCCCTGCCGTCTGCCGAACGGAAAGCTTCTACATCGATGCCGCTGTAGATCAAAGCCTTCGGTACTTCAAGACCGATCCTCTCACGTATTGCCCAATCGACCAGGGGCTGGGAAATGAAGATCATGCCGTCGCACCATCGAGCCGCGCGCCGCTCCAGGCTGCGAAACAACGCGCGACGCAGGGCTGATTCAGCATCATGGAACGCAAAACCGTGGACGGTGTGGATTACCGTCGGCACTCTTGCCATCCGAGCCGCCAGCCGCCCCACGAAACCGGCTTTCGAATTGTGGGTGTGCACCAAATCAAAATGCCGTCCCTGCATCAATCGCTTGAGAGCAAAGACGGATATCGTGTCATGCGCTGGTTGAACTTCCTGTGCCATGCTCGGAATCAGGAAGACTTCCATGCCGGCCTTTTGCACCGCATCCGTCAGGCGGCCCGCAGAAGCACAGGCGATGGCGACACGATGACCTCGACCTCGCGACCCTTTCATCGTCAGCAGCGTGTTGATTCCCGAACCGCTGACAATAGGAAGAGTGTGCACGTGCAGGATGGTTAAGGATTGGTAATCGCTTGCCATTAGCTACGATCGGACTTCCAGAGACGCGCTACCGCACGTCTCTTGGCACGCTTTCAGGGTGCCCTTCGCCGCATAGCGGCGTCTGACTTTAGCCCGGCCTTTCAAGGCCGGGAGTCCAAAACAAAGAAAATATCTCGTCGCGTAGCGACGATTGAATTAACCCGGCTCAATCGTTGCTACGCGACAAAAAACACACATTAATGATTCGTTCGACGGTTCCAGTTTTCCTGCCGAATCGGAGTCTCTTTACCTCTCCTACACCTAGAGTAATAGAATTGTGGCCTGAAATGATAACTCTGACCCAATGATTCTGTGCGCAAATCCTCTCGCGCAATATCTGGCGCGTAAAGATGAGATCGATGCTGCCGTGCGGCTCGTGCTGGAACGGGGTCAGCTCATTCTGGGCGATAACGTGCGCGCCTTTGAAGCTGAGTTTGCCTCGTTCTTGGGAGTGAAACATGCGGTGGGTGTGGGGAGCGGAACAGAAGCGCTTCACCTGGCGATAACAGCCTGCGGCATTGGTGCCGGAGACGAAATCATCACCGTATCGCACACCGCAGTCGCCACCGTAGCGGCCATCGAACTGGCACGAGCAGTTCCAGTTCTCGTCGACATTGAGCCGCTTTATTACACGCTGGATCCCACAGAGGCGGAGAAAGCCATTACACCTCGAACCAAAGTGATCCTGCCTGTTCATCTGTACGGACACCCCGCCGATATGACTTCTATCTTGGAAATGGCGCGACGCCATGGCTTACGCGTTATTGAAGACTGTGCTCAGGCTCATGGAGCGACTTGCGGGAACAGACGTGTCGGCTCCATCGGCGACCTCGCATGTTTCAGTTTTTACCCGACAAAGAATCTGGGAGCGCTGGGAGACGGCGGCCTGGTGGCGACAAACGATTCTGAATTAGCCGGGCGAGTTCGCCTGCTTCGCGAATACGGCTGGATTGAACGCTATGTGAGCCAAGTCCCTGGGTGGAACTCACGCCTGGATGAAATTCAAGCTGGAGTGCTGCGGGTCAAACTGCGTTATCTGGAAAACGACAACTTAAGGCGAGCACACTTGGCTCACATTTACCTTCAGGAACTGGAAAGTCCCGGCTTGACGTTGCCCTGCGTTCGTCAGGGATCCACACACGCGTATCACCTGTTTGTCGTCCGCTCAGCCCGCCGCGACCGGCTTCGGGCGTTCCTGAAGGAACGGGAAATTCAGGCATCAGTGCACTATCCAGTCCCGGTGCACCTGCAGCCGGCGTACAAGGAGCGGCTTCACTTGAGGGGGACTCTTCACGAAACCGAACGCGCCAGCGGTGAAGTACTGTCGCTGCCCCTCTACCCGGAACTGCCGGAGTCAGATCTGCGGGCAGTGGTTGAGAGCATACGGGCCTTCCAGTAATATGGAATTCAACGTTTTTAGCAACTGATAGCATGATTGGCCTAGAAGAGGAGCGGCGACGTGATCGAGGGAGTGGTACTCAAGAACTTGGAAACTCACAGGGATGAGCGTGGATTTTTTCGGGAGATCATCCGGGTGACCGACGATTTCTTTAGCGAAGGATTCGGGCAGTGGAGCCATTCGCTGATGTATCCCGGGGTAACCAAAGCCTGGCATATTCATCAAAAGCAGGTGGATTGGTGGTACGCCTGTGGTGGAGTGCTCAAGGTAGCGCTGCACGACACGCGCCCGCAGTCGTCAAGTCGCGGGAAAACCCTCGAGCTTCTTCTGGGAGATAACCAGCCTGCGGCTGTGCTCCGCATTCCACCTGGGGTCGCTCACGGCTGCAAATGTATCAGTGGTCCGGTCAACTTGTTCTACATTACGTCGAACGTGTACAGCCCGGGCGACGAAGGCCGCATCCCTCACGATGATTCAAAGATAGGATACGATTGGGTCAAGGGGCCGGAGATCAAGTAGAGGTTGGTGAACTTGCGTCATGATTCGGCGTTCATACTTCAAGTTTCAGCCCTATTTATGCTCAATGAGTTGGCTGCCTTTCCTTAGCAGCCCAGGATCATCTAAATTAAACCACGGGGAACACTGGGAACACGGGGAGATAAGGTCTTCTATCAGCAACATCATAGTGAGCGGTCGCTTCTGGTCCCCGTGTCCCCGGTGTTCCCCGTGGTTCAGTCTTTCTCTATGGAACAATCCTGAGCGGGGACAACTCCAATCTAATAATTGAAAAACTATAAAGACCTGGCTAAATTCAGCATGGCCGATCTTTTGTTTGACACCGGCAAAATACAGCCTGCGCCCGAGAGTTTCGTGACCTCCTGGCATACCAGGACGGATATTTGCGATTTTTTTTCAACGCGGTAGACGTGGCCGTAGTCGTTGACGTGGACGTGAGCGTGATCGTTAACGTGATCGGCGGTTGTGCTCTGCCGGGCTGTGCCTCTCTGGTGTGAGTGTTATAATAATCCAGTCTAGTCGGGCCCATGCGCATTCTGATGCTGGCGGATGTGTTCTTCCCTGACACCATCGGGGGGGCGGGAAGATATGTCTACGACCTGGCTCGGTTTCTACGAGCTAAAGGCCATCAGATTCACGTTGTCACGCGCAACCCAGAGAATTCACTTCCTCCTGCTGAGACAATAGGTGGAATTGCGATTTACCGTTTTCCCCACGTCCGGCGGCGCCTCTATTCATATGCCACTGCTCGTTCGTTGATTGCTGAAATCCTTCACGACACCGGGATTGATCTGCTCCATGGCTTTCAGCCCTTGATCTGTTCCAGCGCCATTCCATGGTTAAAAAGATGGCCCAGCGTCTACACCTACTTCTCGCCCTGGGCCACCGAGTATCTGATCAAGGTTCGCCGCCGCACATGGTTCCACCGCCTGGTTGCCTGGCGATTGCGCGCAAGCGAAGGCAAAGTATTAAGGAGCGCTGGGACCGTCGTATTACTCAGCCAGTTCGCTGAACGGCTAATGCGGGAAGATCACGGCGAAATGCCTAAAACAGAATTAATTCCGGGCGCCGTGGATTTGGCAAGATTTCAGCGTATCGGAGATCCTCTCAAGGCGAACTTACGCCGGCGCTGGAATATTCCCGAAACAACCCCGCTACTGCTCACAGTACGAAACCTGGTTCCGCGCATGGGCCTTGATTATTTGCTTCGGGCTCTGGCGCTTCTGCGAGAGCAAGGAGTTCCCTTTGCGCAGCTCATTGGTGGGAACGGTCCCTTGCGGTCCGAACTCGAGAACCACGCGCGGTCGCTTCAGTTGCAGAAACAAGTGTTTTTTACGGGGCCGATTGCCGAGGCCGAAATGCCAGCGTACTATTCCGCTGCTGATCTGTTCGTCCTTCCGACAACGGAGCTGGAATGCTTCGGTTTGGTAGTGCTCGAATCTCTGGCCTGCGGAACTCCTGTCCTGTCTACTCGCTGTGGCGGCCCTGAAGAAATACTGGACCCTTTGAACCCGTCCTGGCTGTGCGAGCGTTACAATCCGCAGGCCCTCGCGGACGGAATTACGAGAGTGCTGCGACAGCGACCCATTCATGGCGATCCCTTGAGGCGCTACGTAGAGGAGAACTTTAGCTGGAATTCGATTGTCGTTCGAATGGAGGCACTTTACGCTAAAGTCTTAGGAGGATGCTGACAAACTAACCGCGAAGATCCTAGCCCGGATTATTCATGAACTGAAAGAACCGGCCACAGATTACACGGATTTACACGGATAAGGTCGGGGTCGGGGAATGGGCGCCAACTTCAGTGTGACGTGCGAATTCGTTCATCGCGCCCATCCCCCGACCCCGACCTTATCCGTATAATCAGCCTAAATCCGTGGCTAGTTCTTTTAATTCATGCATAATCCGGGCTAGCGCCACCTTCGGCCGCAAACAAAAAGGGACAGTCGCGATCGTTTTCAGCCCGCTTACAGTTCATGGATAGTGATTTCGAGCAAGTTTATGCAGGACGTAGGGTCCTTTTGACTGGCGGCCTCGGCTTTATAGGCTCCAACCTGGCGAGGCGACTGGTGGAATTGAATGCCAGGGTCCTGTTGGTCGACAGTCTCATCCCGGAGTATGGCGGGAATCTGTTTAATATCCGTGGAATTGAGGACCGCATACAGCTCAACATCGCCGACGTGCGGGATGAGCACAGCATGTCTTATCTGGTACAAGAGCAGGACTACCTGTTCAATCTAGCCGGGCAAACAAGCCACTTGGATTCCATGCTCGACCCATACACGGATCTGGAAATCAACTGCCGGTCACAACTTTCGATTCTGGAGGCCTGTCGAAGACATAATGCGCAAATCAAGATAATCTTTGCCAGCACGCGACAGGTCTACGGCAAACCAGAAAAGCTTCCCGTAGACGAACAGCACTTGTTACGCCCGGTCGATGTCAACGGCATCAACAAGATGGCCGGCGAGTGGTATCACATCCTTTACAACAACATCTACGGTATCCGGTCCTGTGCTCTGCGGCTTACCAACACCATCGGTCCCCGCATGCGGGTCAAGGACAGCCGGCAGACTTTTCTCGGAGTTTGGATCCGCCTGCTCTTGGAAAACAAGCCTTTCGAAGTATGGGAGGGTCATCAGCTGCGCGATTTTACGTACGTCGATGACGCGGTGGATGCATTCCTGATGGCAGGAGCAAGCGAAGGCGCGAACGGGCAGGTTTTTAACATCGGAGGAAGTTGTGTGATCAGTCTGAGG
This sequence comes from Acidobacteriota bacterium, assembly GCA_036006905.1. Lineage (GTDB taxonomy): Bacteria > Acidobacteriota > UBA6911 > JACQSX01 > JACQSX01 > DASXTB01. Next base: position 328 of record DASYPF010000342.1, on the reverse strand, counting down.
GACCTTGCCAAGCTGCTCATTGAAACTCACGAAGCGGGTGAATACAACATTCGAACTTTCCCCACTGATCGGAGGCAGATCGATGTGGGTGATTACTATGCAGACTACAGCCGTATTCGTTCTATTTTAGGCTGGGTGCCAAAAGTTTCGCTGCAAGAAGCGCTGTCCCGAACTCTGGAATACTACCGGAAGAACTTGCAACACTATCTTTGAATGTGTGAAGTCTTAGTCGGATTTTGCAGAAAACGATGAACAAAATTCAACGTTTTTAACAACTGATAGCATGGCGAACTCTGTTCCAATGATATTGTTCAGACCCAAAGCCGTC
>DASYPF010000341.1:0-10502 GCA_036006905.1 Acidobacteriota bacterium | reverse complement strand
TTTCGGAAACAAGTCCGTACCGCCTGAAACCAGCGCCGCCGATGGACCTTCGCCCGCCAGCATGGAAGCGGCCTCGTGTTCGTCTTTCGGTCGCAGATATTTGAATTTCGAGAGTCGTAACATCGAGGTCAGTTGTCCGTTGCCAGTCGTCCGTTGTTCAGTGGCCAGAAAGGCTCAACGCAAAGACACAAGGGCGCCCTTGCTTCTTTGCGTTGAGCCTTTCATTCGTCATTCGAAATTCGCCATTCGTCATTCATTCTCCCCTCATCCGCAATTTCCGACCATCTTCTCCCAGTGCCGTTCCATCGCCGCCTTCCCAAGGAGGCGGGATGACGCGAGGCTCGGGGTATTCAATCTCGGGAAAAGCCACTGGCCCCCAATGCGCGCTTTTGCCCCGATATTTTGCCTGCAGCGCCTTCAGCACTTTTTCCGGAGAAAGAGGGATCTCATCAACGCGCACTCCTACCGCGTCGTAGACGGCGTTGCAGATCGCCGGCGCCACGGGAAGGAGCGGGCCCTGGCCAATTTCCTTAGCCCCAAACGGTCCGTTCGGGTCGGGATCTTCGACCAGGTACGTCACCACGTCGCACATATCTACCGTGGTCGGGCTCTTGTAATCGAGCATCGAGGGACACTCGTGCAAATTGCGCCGAAATATCTGCTCTTCCATCAACGCCTCGCCCAGTCCCATGTAGACGCTCCCTTCGGCTTGTCCTGCGGCCAGGAGCGGATTGATCGCCTTGCCTACATCGTGGGCGAGCCAGATCCTGGGAACCGTCACGATGCCGGTTTCCCCGTCCACATCCACTTCGGCAACGCAAGCGGTATAGCTGTACGCAGGCGAGGGACCTACGCCGCCACCCTTGTACTTGGCGGCGGAATCCGGAGGAGTATAGCTGCCCACAGTGCCGATGGTACCGTGTCTGGCCTCCGCCAGTTGTACTGCTTTGGCAAAGTCAACGCCACGGTCAGGATTTTCACTGTCAAAAATTCTCCGGTCTGACGCGACCAGTCGCTCTGCGGGGATCTTCAATTCTGAGGAGACCGATTCAAACAGAATTTCGCGCGCGCGTTGGGCAGCCTCCAGCGCGGCATTGCCGGTCATCAGAGTCACCCGGCTCGAATAGCTCCCAAGATCCACCGGCGTAAGATCGGTATCGGCAGTGACAACGCGTATGTCAAATGGATCGATCCCGAGGACTTCAGCAACTACATAAGCCAGGACGGAGTCCGATCCCTGTCCGATTTCTGTGCTGCCGCAAAAACAGGTCACGCCGCCCGACCGATCCAGTTTCAGTTGCACTCCGGAATGCGGCATCTGATTCCAGTAGATGGGCAAGCCAGCCCCGCTGATATAAGAGCTGCAAGCCAGTCCCACGCCACGGCCTTCGGGAAGCTTCCGGAACTTTTCTTTCCAGCCGGATCCCTCGACCACTTTGTGGATGCACTGGCCAAGGGCGCAAGATCCAATTCGCATCCAGTTGGCAGTCAGAGAATAGGGTTCGACTAGATTCCTCAGGCGCAGTTCTGCCGGATCTATTCCGAGCCGTTCTGCCGCCTTGTCCATCTGAATTTCCAACGCAAATCGGGGTTGAGGTGTCCCATGCCCTCTCTTCGGTCCGCAGGGTGGCTTGTTGGTGAATACGCGCGCTCCGCGGAACCGATAGCGTGGGATTTTATAGGTGACCGTTTGCAGCGCGCCGGTGTAATAGGTGCTGGCCACTCCGTAGCTCCCATAAGCGCCGCCATCCAGGATGCTTTGAAAATCCAAGCCTGTGATCGTTCCGTCATTTTTCATTCCCATGCGGGAATGCATCAGGACCGGGTGCCGGCCGCGATGGCAGTAGAAAACTTCTTCCCGTGTCAGAGTAATCTTGACTGGCCGTCCGGTTTTTCGCGCCAGGGCTGCGACAACAATTTCGTGGTTGAAGGGATCACTCTTGCCGCCAAAGCCGCCGCCGTTGGGCATGGCGATGACCCGCACGTGCGATTCAGGCATCCCTAATACTTTTGCAAGCGCGCGGTGCACGTAGTGAGGAGTTTGCGTAGAAGACCAAACCGTGAGCTTTCCGTCGGAGTCGAATCGAGCCGCCGCAGAATGCTGTTCCATCGGAAGGTGCGTGCTTCCCTGATAAAAAAAGAGATCATCCAGAACAAAATCTGCTTCCCGGAGCGCCGCATCGACGTCGCCAAATTGCAGGTGCACTTTCTTGTGGATGTTGCCCGACTCGGCATAGTCATGGATCTGGGGAATCGGATGGGCCAGTGCTTCCGGCACGGACATGATGGGCTGAACCCGTTGGTAGGTTACGTCGATTAGGCGGGCCGCTTCTTCAGCAGTTTCTTCATCGATGGCCGCCACCGCTACGACCGGGTCTCCCACAAAGCGCACTCTGTCGATGCACAGGGTGTGTTCATCTTCGCTGACGGGAAGAATTCCGAACGAAACGGGAAGTTCGGAGCCCAATAGAATCGCTTCTAAGCCCTTCAGTTTGTCGGCGCGAGAGGTGTCAATGCGAACAATGCGCGCGTGCGGTTCGGTCGATCGCAGCAACTTGGCAAAAAGCATCCGTGGAAAAAAAAGATCGTCTGCAAATTTCGTTTCACCGGTGCACTTGGCGCGCGCGTCTACTTTGCGAAGCGGTTTGCCGATGATTTTAAGATCCTTGCCCATCTTCTAACTTAAATCGAATCCCGGAACGTGCCGAAAATCGTTACCACTACGATAGCCCGCTTCAGCGAGCTTGCCCGCAGGGTTATTAGCCCCGGCGTTTACGCCGGGGGATAGGAGAAACGACAATCACATAGGCCGTTTCAACGGCCTTCCACGACCGGCTTTAGCCACTCAGACCGACGGGCTGAAGCCGCAAGCGAGAAGCCCGTTAAAACAGGCTACAGTTCATTGAGTGTTCTCCCCCCCGCCGCTCAAGCGGCGGGCTATTAGCCCTTCGGGAAAGACCGCTGAAGCGGTCTTCGGTTCTATTCTCTTAGGTTGCCGTTTTGCCACCATGCGACGCTGCGGTGAACAGATGCCTATCGTTGCGCTGGTCCAACAACTTCTGTTCCCGCATCTTTTCTGCTGCCATCTCCACTGCTTCATAAATCTTGATGTAGCCGGTACAGCGGCAAAGATTCCCGGCCAGTGCTTCTTCAATTTCGCGCCGTGAAGGAGAATCGTGCCGCTCGAGTACTTCTTTAGCTGCCAGCAGAAATCCAGGGGTGCAATAGCCGCACTGAGCGGCGCCCAGATCCGCAAATGCCTCTTGCAGCGGATGCAGATGACCGTTGGATGACATCCCTTCGATAGTAGTGATTTCAGCATCCTGCAGTTCTACAGGCAGGGCCAGACAGGACAGAATTGGTTTCCCGTCGACCAGAACAGTGCAGGTTCCGCACTCTCCGAGCTCACAGCCATGCTTGGTTCCCGTCAGTCCCAGGTCTTCGCGGAGGACTTCGAGCAGCGTCTTGTGGACGGCTGCAGCAACTTCGACTTCTTCGCCATTAACCTTTAACTTAAAAAGCTCTTTCATTGCCCTTGCCCAAATCAGGTCATCAGGTCATTCTTTAGCTTGTTAACTCGTTGACCTGTTGACTTGCCGACCTGTCGACCTGTTGACCTGCGGACCTGCGGACCTGCGGACCTGCCGACTTGTGGACCTGCTGACTTCCTGACACGTCGGCCTGTCGACTTGATTAGTCCACGGACCAAATAATCCGAAAACTCCGCCGCAATCTGATCGACTGACATCGGTCCTTCCGGCGAATACCACTGAGCGGTCCAGTTCAGTGCGCCCAAAGTTGCCCATACTGCCGCGCGAATGTTGCAATCTCGAAAAACGCCTTGGCGGATCCCCCGCTTGACCACGTCGCGCAGCAATTTTTCATAGCGATCTCGTTTCTCAACTATCTGCTCCAACAAGCGAGAAGGGAGATCGCGAAATTCGAGGTGTGCGGCTGACCCCTGAAGCTTGTCGAGCATGCATCGAAGCTGCGCACGAATAATCTCGCCCAGTTGGACATCAGCACTCTGCTTTCTAGCGACGATTTTTCGAGCCTCTTCCAACATTCGATCCAAAGAGTAATGCTGGCAGAAGAACAGCAATTCTTGCTTGGACCGGAAGTAGTAATAGAGATTGCCCTTGGCCATCCGGATACGCTCGCCGATGTCCTGCATAGTAGCCGAATGGAAACCGTTGCGGCTGAAGGCTCGCGCCGCCGATTGCAGAATTTCCAGGCGATTGCGATCATACTGGCGGTAGCGTCTGGGAGATTTCGACTTCACAGTCTAATTTTAACCCGGAAGTCAAATTTAGGGCCATACAAATTGCGGATTGCGGATTTTGGATTGCGGATTTTGGAAGAAGTTCATTGTCAGTTGTCCGTCGTCCGTGGTCGGGTCATTGGTGTGGGTGTCGGGATGTCAGGTTTCGGGTCGTGGGAATCCGCAATCCGCAATCCGCAATCCGCAATTGGTTCACCACCACGTATGCCGATTCTCGTAGTACTCCGCTTGCCGTTTTGGGTGAAGGGTCTTGAATTCGCGGTATCTCTTGAGCAAACGTTCGTAGCGCTGGTCGGACGAATAAATCGGTTTGTGCGGATAATCGAGCAGGTACTTCTCAAGTTTCCACATGTTCTTCTTGTTGAATCGCCAGTCATACTCGCCAAGCCAATTCACATTGACCAGGGCATAGGCAGTCAGGCGGCCGGTAAAATCAACGTAGGGATCAAAATAACTGAGCGCCAGATGTCGCACATTTTTAAAGATCGGCTTTCGGCCATGTAACCCGGCGTCTCGAGATCGGGCCACCGTTCCCCATTTGCCCTTGTGGCGAAATGCAAAAATCACATGATCAATTCCGTCCACGGACTCAAAACTCATCAGAATCGGCGGGTAACTGTGCTGTTCCAAAATAACAGCCGCCACCAGTGCCGCTTCCAGACAATGCGCCGTCCCGCGAGCTACCACTTCGCGAAAGGATCGCAGCGTGTCCCCCCGGCGCTCCCAGTTGTAGTGCAGCGTCCGAAGCCACCGCTGGACTTGGTGCGGAGTGCGTAACCGGTCAATGAGCTCCAACTCGCGGGGACGAAAAGAGCGAGGCGGCGGGGGCCGCAACTCAAAAAGCGTCGATTGCATAACGGGTGTCGGGTGACGGGTGAGGAATGTGAGAAAGTCGGCAGTCGGCAGGACGCAGTCGGCAGGAAAAACGTCATTGATAGTGCGAGACTGAATTTCTCCCTGAAACCAAGCCCAGATGCTTCCTGCTATTTGCTCCTTCTAAATGGTCAATAACGCTCTTACTGCCGACTGCCTCCTGCCGACTGCCGACTTTTTCACCCCGACACCCGACACCCGAGGATGGTCAGCGCCGGATTTTCACGCCAGTGTCAGGAGCATTTCTGTAATTTTGCCAATATAAAACGCGCGCGCGGGCTTCTCCTATAGTTATCTCTCCGCGTTTGACCTGCTTGAGAACTTTCTTTTCCACCTCTTTGCGCTGTTTGGCCTGCGCTTTCGGGATCGCTCTCAAATTGTTAAGGTCCGCAGCGCCGCCCAATTCAGGCGGGATCATATAGTCGACAACCACGCGTTTTTCGTCCGGCCCATAGCCATCGCGGACTTTCACCTGACGAGCCACTTCTTTTGAAATTTTTGGATGTGCATTGATCAGACCGTAGTTCTTCTTATCGCCCGCGTAAACACTTCCGTGGGCGGAACCAATGACAAGCAGAGATAGCAGGGCAATGCTCGCCACTCGCCGGTGCGGCAACATGGCCCAATTGTACGCTAAAGACGGAGAGCGCATGGAAATAATCCTATCGGCAAAAGCGGAGATTGCCGGTGGGTGAGATCACAAAAGGAACCCTGTGGGCTCCCGGGGGGAAGAGTTGGTGAGCGGGAGACGGGGTGAGCGGGAAAGGGGGAGAGTGGGTGAAGGGGGCGAGGGGATAAGTACGAATGACGAAGTTCGAATGACGAATGACAAAGAATGACTCCTAACCGTTGTCATTCGTCATTCGTACTTCGTCATTCGTACTTACCTGCTCTCTCGCTCACCCGCTCTCCCCCTCACCCGCTCTCTCCTTCACCCACTCTAATCACAACTCTTTGCGCAGGAACTCTATAGTTCTCCGCCATGCATCCCTGGCAGCCTTTTCGTTGTAGACTTCGGATCTTGCATCGTTGAAGAACGCGTGGTCCACATCAGGATAGATGTGGATTTCCGCGCGCTTCCCCAATTGTCTTAATTGCTTTTCCAACTCGCGAACAATCTCCGGCGTCACAAAGGAATCCTTCCCGGCATACAGGCCGAGAACCGGGGCTTGTAGATTGTTTAAATCCGGTTTCACGTTGGGATGCCCGCCGTAAAAGACCACGCAAGCGCCGACCTCCTGATTCTTACAGGCGGCAAACAGAGAGAGGGCGCCTCCCATGCAAAATCCGACCGTGCCTACTTTTTCACTGCTCGTGCTGGGATTGCTTAAAAGATACTGGACCGCGCCGCGCAGGTCCTTTTCGGCTTGATCCATACGCAGGCTCATCATCAGTTTTCCCGCCTCGTCGGGCGACTTGGTGCTCTTGCCATGATACAGATCCGGCGCCAGGGCAGTGAAACCCTCTGATGCGAACCGATCCGCTATGTCCTGTATGTGCGGGACCAGTCCCCACCACTCCTGTATCACCACCACGCCAGGTCCCTTTTGCTTGGGGAGAGCCAGATACCCGGAAGCCTCTTTGCCATTGGATTGGAACTTGACTATTTCACCCATAACGCTCTCCTTCACAGGTTAGCCGGGATTATTCACGAACATTCACCGCGGAGACACAGAGAACGCAGAGATAACGCAGAGAACAGGGCTGAAGCTTGAGGTATGAAGACTCCTGGAGATGCAGGGTGTTCGGCATATTTTTAGTCTTCATACCTCAAGCTTCAGCCCCGCCCTTTGCGCTATTCTCTGCGTTTTCTGCGTCTCTGCGGTGAACGTTTCCGCTCAGGTGTCAAACTTAAGTATACTCTTTAAGACCGATTCGACGGATCCTGAGCCCTGGTGCGTTGGATGACATTTCGATCGGCGCGGGGCGCTATAGAGTCGGGTTATTTATACAGGAGGCCTTAAAAAAATGTTTAGAAAGATTACGACTTTTGCGCTGGCTTTCATTTTCACTTTGGCAGTAGCACGCGCAGACCTGCAGTACCGAGAAACTACGAAAATGGAAGGAGGCCTGATCGCAGGAGTAGCCAAGGTTTTCGGCCGCTTGGGCGGACAGAAGCTGGATGCCGTCGAAACGCGCATCTACATTCATGGTGACCGCTTGCGCCGCGAAAATCCTCAGCACGTGCAATTGATTCGCCTGGACAAAGAAGATTTTGTGGATATCAATCTGAAGGATCGCACCTATACCATACTGACTTTTGACCAGATGCGCGCGCAGATGGAAGAGGCCCAGCGGAAGATGGCGGAACAGTCCAAGTCTAAGGACAAAGATAAAGCCGATGTCAAATTCACCTTTGACATGAGAGATACCGGCAAGACTCAAACAATAAACGGCTACCCCTGCAAGGAATTCGTGATGGATACGAAAATGCAGGCCGAGGACAAGGAGCAAAACCAGTCCGGCGAAATGATCATAAGCAGCGATATCTGGGTCTCCGACTCCGTCCCGGGGTACGACGAAGCGAGAGAGTTCCACCTCAGGCTTGCCCAAAAGATGGGGAGCATCTTCTTGAATCGCAATCAGCCTGCGGCCGGCGACCCACGAATCGGCAAGGCAATGCAGGAAATCATGTCGAAGGCTGCCGCCATGAATGGCACGCCGATCCTGGCGGTGGTGACTTTCTCGACGTCTGGAACCGGGGACCCCAACGCGCAGAACACTCAAAAGCAGTCGGAGGCCAAATCCAAGGACGATAGTCCCGTGCCGAGCTTCGGCAAGATCCTGGGTGGTTTCGGTAGAAAGAAGAAAGAGGAAAAGAAGGAGGAGAAAAAGGAAACTGAAGCCGATTCCTCGAATCAGACAGCGTCAGGCGGGCTGATTCTTTTCAAGTCGCGAACCGAATACAACGACTTTTCTGCGATGGCTGCCGACGCTTCACTGTTCGAGATACCGGCAGGATTTAGGCAGGTAAGTAGGTAACTCTATTGCGGATTTCGGATTGCGGATTGCGGATTTTGGATTGCGGGTTAGGTGACCAGCAGGATGCTGAAAAACTCACCGCGAAGGCGCGAAGAACGCGAAAGGGTGTATGTTGACCCGGAACTTAACCTTGGCATATCCGTCGCGCATTCATCCATTTAGGGAACACTGACTATATCGAACGCATTCTCTTCATTTAATTCCCTTCGCGTTCTTCGCGCCTTCGCGGTGAGCTTTTCAGCATCCTGCGAGTAAATCAATCCGCAATCCGCAATCCGCAATTCAGCGAGCGTATTTCTTCTCCAGCTCGGCCAGATCCTTCCTCAGAACTTCCTCCGGTAAATATCCGGGAACTTCGCGAACTAGAGTGCCATCGGGTGCAAACAGATAGCTAGTAGGATAGAAGGCGATCTTATACTGCCCGCCAACGGCGCCTTTTGTGTCCAGTGCGATCGGGTAATCCATTTTCATATCTTTAACAAAAGCCCGGATATCATTGACCTCGCTCTCTTCGGCGACACCGATGATTTCAAATTGATCCTTCTTTTGATGATAGATATTTAGCAAGCCGGGAATTTCCGCGCGGCAGGGAGCGCACCAAGTAGCCCAAAAATTCACCAGCACGATCTTCCCGCGAAAATCTGACAACTTGCGTGTGCTGCCATCGAGGTACTCCGCCTGGAAATCTCTGGATCCCGGATTGAAGTTGACCGACTTCAGCGCGACTGTTTCCGCGCCGACAGCCGGCGAAACCGGCTGGGAAACGGCCAAGGCTTCCGGGTTCAGGAAGGAAAGCTTCTGGGATATGAGCGCCAAGTGGTTAGTGGCGATGAGCGCGCCGATAAACAACAGCAGCACGCCGCTGGCAATTTCTATCTTCCGCAGATGCATCCGGACTTTTTTGAATGCCGCCAAGAATTGATTGAGAAACAAAGCGGCAAGAATGAAACCGATTCCCAAGCCGATTGAATAGAGCGCTAACAAGAAGACCCCCCGAAGAACTGTATCACTAACGGCAGCAAGAGCCAGAATACCAGCCAGAATTGGGCCGACACACGGTGTCCAACCAAAACCAAAAAAGACGCCTGCCAGCAGCGCGCCCAGAAAGCCACGCCCTTTCTCCTGCCCATGGACCCTTTTGTCGTAAAGGAGGAACGAGAATCGATACAGTCCGGTAAGATGAATCCCGAGCAAGATAATGATAACGCCTGCGATTTGACCCAACAGTTTCAGGTGCGCCCGCAAAAATCCGCCAATCGTTGTAGCGGTAGCTCCCAAGGCGATGAACACAAGGGAAAATCCGATTACGAAGGCGATGCTGTTCCAGAAGGCGATCCACACGACTTTCTGCCGGCGGTCCTGAGTGAGGTCGTCGAAAGAAAAGCCAGTAATGAAGGATAAGTAACCGGGGACAATGGGAAGCACACAGGGCGAGAAAAAGGAGAGTGCCCCGGCAAAAAGCGCCGTAAACAAACCTACGTCTAAACCCATGGTACCTGCTGTCCTCCACGGTTCCTATGCATTCTGTCGAAAAAACGCTTCAAATTCTAGCGCTTTGCGGCCAGATTGCAAATGTTTCGTTGGACTTATGCCTTTGCAGATGGTTTCAACGCCGCTGAGCCTCGGGAGCCCACGCTTTCAGCGTGCCAGGCGCGGCACGGCCCGCTTGAGCGGGCTTTAGCCCGACCAGTCGTTCAAAAATGTCCAATCCCCATGGGTCGCTAACGCGACCATGGAAGTGTACCAGCGGCCGTCTTGAGATAACGTGAGATCGATCCTGATCCTGGCTGAACCGGGACCCTTAAATGTTGGCGACCGCTACGTTTTCCTCTTCTTGCTCTGCCTGAAGTTGTTCAAAAATCTCCTGACAGGCCATGCAGCGGGATGCCCAGGGAATCACATCGAGACGCTTGGTCGGCAATGGGTTTCCGCAGTCGATGCACTCGCCGTAAGTCCCCTCTTGAACGCGCCGGAGGGCGGCCTCGATCTGGACGAACTGACCACGCTCCACATTGCTTAGCTTGTAGAGGAACTCTTTAGTGTAGCTGCTGAGCGCAAGGTCACCGCTATCATTGGTCTCGGCCAGCAGGGTCTCATCGCGGCCGTCGTTAGCAGTGCGCTGCATTTTGGCGACAATTTGATCGCGCACTTGTTCCAAATGCTTATGATATTTACCCACTTGTGACTTCTTTAGAAACGGCATCCTTCTCCTCTCGAAAAACTCTCTACTGGCAACAGAAGTTAGTTCTTCTCATCAAATAAGTTTTTTCAACAATGATTTGGATTCACCCCACAGAAATAAGTTTTAAAAAATTTCAGCCGCAGCGAGCCTTGTCGCTCTAAGTCCATGTTGTACTTGGTGATG
>DASYPF010000340.1:0-5044 GCA_036006905.1 Acidobacteriota bacterium | reverse complement strand
AATCCTCATTAAGGAGACTCTTTTATGGGAAGAGACGATAACAAGCTCAATGCAGTGATACTTCTGCTGGCGGGCGCGGCAGCGGGCGCGGCTCTGGCATTGCTGTTTGCTCCCCAGGCGGGCAAAAAGACCCGCCGCGATCTGCAGAGACTCGGCCAGAGGGCGAGGGATCGGGCTACCGAGTTTCAGACGGAATTGCGCGGCTTGGTCGAAGACGTCATCGATACGACCAGCCAGGGGCTGGACAAAGGGCGGGAGTTTACAGAGAAAGTTCGCGGCGACGTTGTGGATATTCTGGAAAGCGGAAGGAAAATCCTGGAGAACGAAAAGGCACGTGTCCAAAGCATGTTCCGCTAAATGAACATCTCTTCGTCCTGGGCCTGCGCTCCTACTTCACTTCTATCTTTTTTCTTGGAAAAGAAGAAGTCAAAGCCGGTGCGAATACCTTTGATCAGGGAGGCAATTTCCATGGTGGGGACCAGCACGTCCCGCTGGATACTGGCGGTAGTCTGCTCAAACTTTTGGACGGTGTCTGTTACGACATAGTCCAGCTTGTTTGTCTGGACCTTCACCGTCTCCATGATTTCCTGAACCAAAGCATCAAGCTCGCCTGTCCGGCGGCGGGCGATCTCTACGATCTCGGTGACATTGGCGCCGACAGACTTGGCGACTCCGGCCAAAGGCTTAAGAGATTCCAGCAAGACATTGGCCTGAAGCATCAACTGGTTTCCCCGACGCTCCAGATCACTCAATACTTTCTGAGTGCGTGTTGTAGTCGCTTTAATACGGGTGGCGATCAACAGCAGCGCGATTCCCTGCAATACAAAACCGGCGGCTGTCAATGCGACCAACACCAGCATCCAACTCTTATCGCTCACTTGTTTTCCGTACTATGTTTCTTGGCGCAGTTTCTCTTTTTCTTCGCGATATGCCGATTTTCCTGCTTCAATGGCGGCGCTCAACTGCTCCTTCTGGCGACTGAGAACGTCGACACCCCGGTCCACTAGTTCGGTCGCCTGATTCTGTAAAGTCCGCTTGGTCGTCTCAACGCGATCGGCAACTTCCCTGCTCTTTGTCGAGAGATAATCAGCTCCCTCGCGGGCCTTGCCCGCGATGACGTCACGGGTTTCTCTCCCTGATTTGGGCGCCATCAACAGGGCTACCGACGCCCCTACAAAACTTCCGATCAAGAAATACAGAAAATTCTCGCCTGACTTACTCATTGATATTACCTCCAATTAGAACCGTTCAGCGGAAAATAGTAAGCTACCATCGACGGTACTTGAAGTCAATTGGACCCGGGACCGTTCAGTCGGGATAAATATTTGAAAAATAGAACACTTAAGCCGAACACGGTCCTTACGATTGCCGGATCCGACAGCGGCGGATGCGCTGGCATTCAGGCCGATCTGCGCGTGTTTCACAATCTAGAAGTACACGGTATGTCGGCCGTTACCTGTATCACCGCTCAGAACACGATGGGTATCAGCCAAGTCCTTTGCCTTCCATCGGGCATTATTGCGGCACAAATCAATTCGGTTCTTGCTGACATCGGCTGCGGTTCGGCGAAAAGTGGGATGCTCGGAAACAGATCGATCGTCAGGACAGTCGCGCGCGCGGCGGCAAGGTGGAAGATTCGCAACTTAGTGGTGGATCCGGTGATGGTCTCCAGCACGGGCACGGCTCTGCTCAAGCGCGATGCGATCTATGCTCTGCGCGATGATTTGATTCCGCTGGCTTGCCTGGTCACTCCCAATCTGGCAGAAGCCGAACGGCTCACTGAAAAACCAGTGCGCACGATCCAAGCAATGGAGCGGGCGGCCGAGACAATCTTCCGCAGCACCGGTTGCCCGGCGCTGGTTAAAGGAGGACACCGGACTGGGCCCGCTCTAGATGTCTTTTTTGACGGGAGCCGCTTGCTTCGCATTTCCAGAGTGAGAATTCGGACCCGTCACAATCATGGATCCGGCTGCACGCTTTCGGCGGCAATTGCCGCATTTTTGGCGCGGGGTGAGCCTATGGAAAAGGCGATTGTCAAAGCCAAAGACTACGTGACGGAAGCCTTGAGGACCGGTTACAGCGTAGGAAAGGGCCGAGGGCCTCTCGGGAATGTGGAATGAAGAAGTTACAAATGACGAATGACGAAGTTCGAATGTCGAATGCAGATGAGGAATGAGCCGCAAATGAACGCGGATTAACGCGAATGTTTTTGGGAGATTTCGTGGCTGTTTTTCGGGATCGAGTGTAAAGTTGAAAATTGTCTGTGATATGAAAATTGACAAAATCGATCTGATCGTACGGGCGGCCCTGCGTGGCTGCCCGAATGCGTGCGCCATTATTGGAAAAACGGGCGACCACACAGGGTCGCCCGTACAGATCAAATCAATCGTTTCACACCTTCTCACCCTCGGGATAGCGATTCTCGTTTCGCTCGTCCTTATATTTGTCAGCTCAAGCGCTGCATTTGAAAGCAGGCCAAGCGCGCCTGTCTACATCACCCTCTGGTTTGATACGGAAGACTATGTTTCGCCCGAGCCCGATCAGGCGATTTTGAGAATTTGCCGCATCCTGGAGAAGCATGGAGTCAAGGCGACTTTCAAACTCATTGCCGAAAAAGCGCGCGATTTGGAGCGCAAGAAACAATTTGATGTCATTGAAGCACTCAAGAAGCACGATATCGGCTTCCACACGCAGACTCACAGCCAACCCCCTCACATCCCGCAATATTTGGACGCGGCCGGATGGGAAGCGGGGATCGAGCAGTTTGATGTGCGGGAGCGCGGCGGTGTGCAGGAGCTCAAACGCATCTTCAAAACGGCGCCGCTTTGCTACGGCCAGCCAGGCAACAGTTGGGCCCCACAGACCTATCCAGTTCTGCTGCGCTGGGGCATTCCACTCTACCTGGACGAAGGAGATCACGCCGGCATCAACAACCAGCCATTCTGGTACGGGGGGATCCTCAACGTGTACAAAATGGGGCCCAACTTAACGCGTATGAACCTGGACAGCGGCGAGCCGGGGCTGGCAGAGGCAACGCGAAATTTCGATGCCATCTACAATCGCCTCTCCAATCAAGGAGGAGGGCTGGTGAGCATTTACTATCATCCGAACGAATGGGTGGATGTTGAGTTCTGGGATGCGGTTAATTTTTCATACGGCGCTAATCCTGCTCGCGAGCGATGGGTGGCGCCGCGCAAGAAAACTGCTGAGGCGAGCGAGCAGTCCTTCCGATTGTTTGATCTTTACGTCGGCTACATGAAGGCGAAACCGCAGGTGAAGTTTGTTGGCGCGCGCGAGATCCTCGATTTGTATCCGGATTCCGCGAGGGAGGCGCTCTTTACGCGCAGCGCTATCGAATCTTTAGCGAAACAGATGCGATCGGAAATCACATTCCAGAAGACAGACAATGGATATCTGTCTTCTTCGGAAATTTTCAGCCTGCTGCTGGAAGCCTATCTTAACCCGGAGGCTCGCAGCGTTGCGCTTCCGTCATATACCTTGTTCGGTCCAGCGGAAAAGTTGGCGGGGAATGCCGGCGGGCCGGTGAGTCGCTACGGGTTTGACAAAGGCGCCCGGGAGCTGCGCGCAATTGTCAATCGCTTGCACCGGTTGCCTAATCTGGTTTGGCTCGGCTCGTCCAGCGTGAGCCCTGTGGATTTCCTGGCCACATTAGCCAAGCAGATCGGAAATCCTGCAGATCCTGTGTCGATCATGAGGGGAAATCTCACCGCGTCGCGGTATATCGCCGATGACTCGCCACAGCTCTTTTCCTGGGTCATTTTACCTGAAGGTTTTCACGCACCGCGCGTCATGGAGCTGGCAAAGCTGCAGGCCTGGACACTGAAGCCCGCAGTGTTGGCCGGGAAAGCACCGGTAGGCAGCAGGCGGGAGGCAGGAAGCAGGAGGCAGTGGCAGTAAGTAGTCACCGCCGTTTTCAGATGCCAAAATCCTCTTCTGGTGGTTACTTGGTGGCGGGCAAGTACGCTCTTTTGATGCTCTTTACCGTTTCATGTCTTGTTTTGCCGTGCTCGTCCACCGCATTAACGGACCGCGGCGGGCAAAGAGCTCAGTTTCATCCTTCAGGGTTCACCTTTACACGGCTCGTTTATTCAAGCAGTAGCTGGAGAGGAAACTCCTGGGCAACAGATTATCCGAAGGCGGATACCCAACTGGTCTACGAACTGTATAAATTCAACGAACTCTCCTTTGTCAGACCCGAAAGCCAGGTGCTCAGCGTGGACGATCCGGAGCTCTTTCATTACCCGTTTTTATATGCGGTCGAAGTTGGCTACATGTATCTCTCCGACGAAGAAGCGCGCAGGCTGCGAGAGTATTTGCTCCGCGGAGGATTCCTGGTGGTCGACGATTTCCATGGGACGTACGAGTGGCAGAACTTTTACCAGCAGATCAAAAAGGTCTTTCCCGAATACGAGCCCCAAGATCTGGATATTTCACATCCCATCTTTCACTGCTATTACGACATCCAAAAGCTTATTCAGATCCCGGGGATACAATTTCTGCGCAGCGGGCACACCTGGGAAAAGGATGGCTACACGCCACACTTTATGGGAATCTCCGATAAGAATGGTCGCCTGCTGGTGATGATCAATTACAACGTAGACCTGGGCGATGCCTGGGAGTGGGCGGAAATCGAAGAATACCCGCAAGAATATGTGCGCCTCGCTTTTCAGCTAGCGAGCAACTACATCGTGTATTCGATGACACATTAAACGGGTCCCAATGGCTGAAGCTGAATTTTTCAAGAGGGGGTTTTTACCGCCAAGGCCGCAACCAGATCAGAAAAATGCGCTATAGGCGCGACAAGCACAAGCGTGCAAGCAGGCGCAGAACCGACCGTGAGATTTGGGGAGATATGGGGACAGACCCCATCGGATTGCATCGGATTGGTGAGATTTGGGGACAGACCCCATCGGACTGGGGATTGGGGACAGACCCCATCGGATTGGGGACAGACCCCATCGGGGGGACAGACCCCGAATTAATAGAGCTTAGGTGGAAATCATTTAGAAGCCTAGATTTGGAG
>DASYPF010000339.1:0-5639 GCA_036006905.1 Acidobacteriota bacterium | reverse complement strand
GCCGTTGATGACCCCGGGTGTCAAAAGCGTCAATTCCATCGGGTTTCCAGCTAGCATGGGAAGTTCCAGCACGCGTCGTTGATCGATCACCTGCCCCAGTGAGGAGCCACTGGTGTCGAGCAGCGGAGTCTCCATTGTCACCGTGACGCTTTCGGTCACCTCGCCCACTTCCATTTGGATGTTCAATTCGATCGTCTCGGTGACCCGAACCTGAATTCCATCGCGAACATACTTTTTCAGTCCGGGCAGCTCGGCGCTCACCCGATAAGTGCCCGAAAGGAGAAACGGAACGGTAAAACTGCCCGTGTCGTTGCTAAGCGCTGTGGCCGAAACATTAGTGTCGCGGTTGGTTACGCGAATCTCCACGCCGGGAATGACCGACCCAGTCGGATCCGTGACCCGCCCGCTGATAGTCCCTCGCGGGTCCTGCCCCGCCACGCCCGCACACAGCATGAGCCATACAGCCATGGTTATGGAAAAAAATCGCATGGAAGTCCTCCTTTTCCTGTGTTCCTGTGGATGAACCTGTCAAAAAAATCGTCGCTCTTTTTAACTGGCACTAGATTAAAGCAAGAAGGGGGTGAATGGACAGGCTAAATCTATGATTGCGCCAATAGGTCGAGCCGCGAAACTCATGGAACCTGTAAAAAAGCTGGAGCACCCAGATTACCTTGCCTAGGTATACCTCTATTAGGTATGCTATGCGCCGATGGCGATCGTCTCGTTCGCCGATCAGATTACGGAATTGTTCTTCCTGGAAGGCCGGCTCCACATTTTCAAGTGGACCGATGCTGGACCAACCGAGGTGACCATTGCTGATTATCACTAGGAGTTCAATATGCGCATAGTTGGGAGAGAGCCAACCGGACCGGGAGAGATTTTGAATGAAGAGTTCCTCAAACCCCTGCGTATGACGCAAAAGCAGCTCGCCGATCACCTTGGCTGTGATCTGAAGGTGATTAACCGCATCATCAACAGCCGCAGTTCCGTGACAGCAGAAATGGCCGTAAAACTGGGTGCTGCCCTCAACACCACCCCAGAGTTCTGGCTAAACGCGCAGCAAGCTGTAGATCTTTACAAAGCCGCAACAAAAATCCGCCGCAAACCAAAGTCCTTGCTTGACGTGGCTTAAAGTCGATACTCCCCTCTCTGGTGTGCTTTGCACGCGGAACTCGAAAAGCCCTTTCCAGGTAGTAGTCGTCTCAGACGCCAATGGTGGCTTCCATTCCATGTACGGTGTCGCCAAGAGCTGGTTCTTTTTGTTGTGGGCTTGTGAAGATTTTTTTTCTGAGCGAAGATGAATAACGTCCTTGTAGAACCCGCCGCAGGCGGGCGCAGCGCGCTTTTAGCGTGCTCTGCGCCGCATCGCGGCGTCTGACTTTAGCCCGGCCTTTCAAGGCCGGGAGTGCAAGGCAAAGAAAACATCTCGTCGCGTAGCGACGATTGATTCAACCCGGGCTCAATCGTCGCTACGCGACGAAAAACACATTGATGATTCGTTCACCCGGCCTTGAAAGGCCGGGCTAAATTCATCGGTCGCTAACGCGACCATGCTCGAGCATGCATCGCGCTCACAAGTATCCTGGGGAGAATATATGGACCGCAATAGATCTCCAAAGATGCCCAAAGGCCGAAACATGGGCTCGTGAGCCTTCTCGCCTTACTACCTTGACACCTCCTCTCATAAATTTGTTCAATGCTAGACGGGAAAAATTACTAGACGCGGCCGCGAGGCCTTCATCCTCGGGACGGATCGATGATTCGCAAGTCGGTGAAGTACCGGCGATAAAACCCCCGATCTCTGGTGAGCAGCACAGAGGGCGGGGCTGAAGCTTGAAGTAGGAAGGCTATTAAGAGTGCACGAGCGTTTCGGCATGTTTCGGCTTTCATACTTCAACCTTTAATCCTATTCTCTGTGCTATCTTTGTGTTCTCTGTGTCTGTGGAGGGTGCGTTTGTGAATAATTCGGATTAGGAGTTGGACATTCAACTGAAGAGCCGCGGCATGCCGCGTCGCTGCTTGAGCGCAGCGGAACTGGGCCAATGTCGCCGGCGCCCACGACGAGGAGGGATCAGCAATGCATCACACAAACATGATTGTGAGGGCGGGCTGCAGCGCTCTCTGGCTCTTTTCCGGGATGTTCATACTTTCCGCGTTTGGGCAGTCCAACGAAGTGGTTGTCTCTCCCGAGGTCCACTCGGACCGCCGCGTTACGTTTCGCTTTCGAGCACCCAACGCCAAAGAGGTCTTCCTTGCCCGCGAAGGGGCTCAGCGCCTGGCAATGCAAAAAGACGAGCGCGGCCTCTGGAGCGTCACCACCGATTCATTGGAGCCGGATTTTTACGGTTATTCGTTTGTTGCCGACGGCGTCAACCTGATTGACCCGCTAAATCCGGCGATGAAACCAAACCTGCTCAACACCCAGAGTGTGGTGCATGTGCCCGGACCGTCTTCGCTTCCGTGGGAAGTCAGCGAAACGCCGCGCGGCAGCGTTCACCGACACTTCTACCGGTCGGCGGTTGTAGGAGACGATCGGGAATTCTATGTCTACACGCCTGCTGGCTACAGCGCCAAGCCGAGGAAGCCCTATCCGGTGCTTTATCTACTGCACGGATTCAGCGATGATGCGAGCGCCTGGACGGCTGTGGGACGAGCGCATGTGATTCTGGACAATTTGATCGCGCAGGGAAAGGTAAGGCCAATGCTGGTTGTGATGCCGCTCGGCTACGGCGCGCCCGAGATCGTGTCGCGCGGCAGAGCGCCGTTGAGTGATCCCGCTCTGCGACAGCGGAGTTTTGACAAGTTCCGCGACGCCCTGCTGGACGAAGTCATCCCGCAGGTCGAGAAGAATTATGCCGCTTCAAAGGATCGCAATTCTCGAGCCATCGCGGGACTCTCCATGGGCGGGGCCGAGTCGCTTTATGTGGGGTTGAATAACCTGAATCGCTTCGCCTGGATTGGCGCATTCAGTTCGGGCGGCATGGGCGACGACTTCAATAAATCTTTCGCGGCGCTTAATTCAAACGCCAACGCGCGGCTTCGGTTGCTCTGGATCGCCTGCGGAACGGAGGACCGGCTCATCGAAGGCAATCGCAAATTCCGAGAGTGGCTTACTTCCAAGGCGATCCGGCACACCCCCATTGAAACGCCGGGCGCGCACACCTGGATGCTCTGGCGACGCAACCTCGCCAACTTCGCGCCGCTTCTGTTTCAGGAGAATGGCCCTTGAACACCAAAAACTCACGACATCACATAGTTACTGGCACTACTGGGCCACTCCGGTTGGAATACCCTCGAGAAATCTTGGGCGCAAATGGGAAGAAGAAATCTTTGGCCGCGGATCTCCGGAATAACTTCCGGAATCCGCCTGCTCACGATTTTACCGCCAGCTTCTCACTCTCGCGTGCCAGTCGTTGTTGCAGAAAAGCCAGCACGGCCGCCTCTTCGGGGCGAAGCTCGCGGAGCGACTTCTTCAGCACAGACTCGGTCCTCTTCTTGAGCGTCTCCAAAATCGAACCATCCAAGTACGCCTCAATAATTCCCGGATGGATGTAACATTTCCGGCAGATATTGGGCGTGTTGCCCAGTTTTTCGGCGACTTTTTCAATAGCATGCACGACGTTCTTCTTTGCCTGAGTCTTTGAGTCAAAGCTCTCAAATTCCTGAAGCGCAAGTGCAAAGAGTACTGTTCCCGCCCAAGTTCTAAAATCTTTTGCCGTGAAATCCTCCCCGGTGATCTGCCGCAAGTACTCGTTGACATCGGCCGAATCAATACTTTGGCGATCACCTTCTTCATCCAAATACTGAAAAAGCTCGTAACCCGGAATCTCCTGGCAGCGTTTGACGATCTTGGCAAGGCGCCGATCCGTGATGCTGACCGTATGTTCTTTTCCGCTCTTTCCCTGAAAATGGAAGCGCAATTTCGATCCTGCAATATCCACATGCTGGTCGCGCATGGTAGTGAGGCCGAAGGAGCGATTCTCGCGCACGTATTCTTCATTGCCAACTCGGATCAGTGTTGTTTCCAGAAGACGGACCACTGTGGCCAGCACGTTTTCACGCGACAAATCAGGTTTGGCCATATCCTCGGCCACCCGCTGGCGAATCATCGGCAGCGCCTCGCCGAACGCCAGCATTCGGTTGTACTTGGTCTCGTCCCGTAACTTTCTCCATTTGGAGTGATAGCGATACTGTTTTCTTCCTCGGGCATCGCGGCCGGTCGCCTGAATATGACCGTACGGGACGGAACAGATCCAGACAACCGTCCACGCAGGAGGACTGGCCAAAGATTTTATTCTATGCAATTGAACGGGATCGCGCAGCCGCTTGCCATCAACATCGATGTAGGTAAAGCTCTTGCCTGCCCTCTTTCTGCGAATGCCTGGCCTGGCATCCGAAACGTAATGCAAACCGGCAGCTTTTGCTGTCGCGACCGGATCGTTGAGCTGCTCCGCCTCGCTTCGTGCTTTTTTGATACTCTTTCGTTTCATAACGGATAGCCTTCTAAGCCTTGGTGTCCTCGGTGTCCTTAGTGGTGCTTTTTAACCACCAAAGGCACCAAGAAAGCTTGACGCGGCAATAAATCCAAATAATTTTCGCAATTGCGCCTCGCGGCTGGTTTGTGTCCGTCAGCGCTTCTTCAATGTGATGCTCAGTCCAGCGCCCTCAGTGTAAAAGATTGTTTCCAGGTCGGCATTGGCAGTAACCTCCTTGACGTATCCCTCTACGGCGGCCATCGTGACGTTATGCGCTAAGATTAAGCCGCCGGGCCGCACAAGCGGGAGCAGCTTGTGCAAATAGTCGACGTAACCCTCTTTGTCTGCGTCGATAAAGGCGACGTCAATCGGGCCTTTCAGGCTTTTCACCTTCTCGTGAGCATCACCTTCAACGACGCTAACGATCCGGTCAACACCGGCCTGCTCGAAGTGCTTTCGGGCTGTTGCGGCCCGACCGGCGTCTATCTCGAAAGTGATTAGCTTGCCGCCGGTCTTCTGAAGAGCCAAGCAGAACCAGAGCCCGGAGAAACCGGTCGAGGTGCCAATTTCGGCCACTGTCTTGGCGCCTACCGCCTCGGTGAGCAGCCGCAGCGTCCTGCCGTCGCTTACCGGGACGCTAAGATAAGTTCTTCCCGAGCTGCGCATCTCGTCCAAAACGGAGAGGATTCTCTTCTCCGATTCTGTTTTGGCCAACGGCAGCGCCGCGGCGTCAGAGTTCCCTGGCCCGCGCCGCTGCCCCAGGCCGGAGAAAGCCAGCGCCAGCGCTATACTGATCATCACCGATGTTCGTCTCATGGGTCCTTCTCCTGTAGCATTGAACGTCTCGCAAGCTTATTTTAACCCTGAAAAACGGATAGCCCTCTAAGCCTTGGTGTCCTTGGTGCCCTTGGCGGTTAAAAAGCCTTTCACCAAGCTGGCAAGGCTCCATCGTGTGAGCTAAATGACAGGGGGGATCTGTGAGTGGGATTCTACACCGAAAGAGGAACAGAATGGAGCCGCGAATGAACGCGATTTGGCCTGCGTCATCACCCTGCTGAGCCGCGCGCGTCAGCAAGCGGACCCTCCATGTCGCCGGCTAGCGTTCTGATGATGGCGGAGAATCGCTACGCGGAGAGTCCGCTTGCTGACGGGCGCGGCTCGGTC
>DASYPF010000338.1:0-3913 GCA_036006905.1 Acidobacteriota bacterium | reverse complement strand
TCCGGTCGGCTGTTAGAGATGCGAGTCCGCTCGGACGGACACGATTACACCTACCGTCCTGTGGCTATGGGTTTGCACAAGGCGGGGAAAGAGGTGGCACTGTGAGCCAAAACCCGTCTGGCGCACTAGATGCTCGCATTGAAGAACTCCGGCAGCGCCTGCAAGAGATTGAGCATGCCAGCGATGATGATCTCCCACTCGGCAAAGCCAACACGCGACGAGAGCTGCTGATTCAGGCTGCAATCGACGCCGCAGACTCGATCCTGATGGGATTCACCGATGGCTCGATCGAGGAGCTGAACTACCTTACCAGCGAGCTTGCCTTGAAGTGGGCGGAAAAGGCGGCACAGGCACGCTGTTCCGAGAAGGTGGGTTTGGACATTCAAACCAAAGCGAGTTGATGAGCACCGCAATCCACTCACATTGGCGTCTACCTTCAGTTCAGCCAATTCTTGCAGTTGGTGATCGTCAGGGAAGGGATTCACGGCAAATCGGGATATCTTTGGTGGTGGAAAATCAAGCTGTCGGAGCATGAAGGTGAACACGGATCAAAATGGGCAATATGAACACTGCCTCGCCGATAACTGAAGACGAAACCCCGCTTTCGCCCCTCATGCATTTCCGAGCCGCCATGGTTCTAGCTGTGGCGGCCGATGCGCTTCAGATATTCGTGTTTCCCTTATTTGCGCAGGGTGCCTTCTCCCCCGCAGATGACTTGCTCGACCTTGCGATCGCAGCCGTGCTGGTTCACCTGCTCGGATGGCATTGGGAGTTTCTGCCTGCATTCGCTGCTGAACTAGTACCGGGAGTCGATTTGGTTCCATTCTGGACACTTTCGGTACTGAACCTTTATCGGAAATGGAAGCAGATCACTGTCAACATGGAGGGAACGCGCAAGCAGCGCCCCGCGTTGCCTAAGCCCTAAAATCTGATTCACAAAAATACGGTTACGCAGAAACTCGGATTCGGCTTTTGAAGGCCTTTTGGATTAACGTGTATCGTGCTGCGCCCGTGATTCCGCAGTTGTCGTTCAAAATGATTTTTACCGGGATGTCGGCAAGGAGGGCGCGCATGCGTCCCTTGTCCAGAAACGACTCCATGAAAACGGAGTGCTGCATGCGTGGAACAATTTTCGCCGCGATGCTGCCGCCGATAAAGACACCTCCGGTGGCGAGGAAATTTAAGGCGCAGTTTCCTGTCTCTGATCCGTAAACGCTGACAAAGATGTTGAGCGTTTGATCGCAAATTGCCGCCTTGTTCTCCAGGGCAAGCTGCGATATCAGGGCTGGCGGGTCGGGCGCTTCGCTCATTCGATTCTGTAACCAAGTCGGCTCTTCGGCCTTACCGCTATCACGAAGAAAATCGTAGATGTTCCTGATACCAGGTCCGGAAAGAATCCTTTCACAACTCACGTGGTCAAACTTCTTGCGCAGATATTGCGCGAACTCGGCTTCCAGATCGCTGTTTGGAGCAAAGTCGGCATGGCCGCCTTCGCAAGGAAAGGGATGATGCCGGAATCCGTCCCAATACAAGCCTGCCACTCCTAGGCCGGTGCGCGCGGAGATCACAACACGGTTGCCTTCGGCGTCCTCGCCGAGGCCGTCGCTGAGGGTAACAAAGTCTTTCGACTCGAGCGCGTCGATTCCATATGCGTAGGCTTCAAGGTCGTTGATCAGTCCAATCCATTCGAGTTTGAGTTGTGCAGCCAGTTGTCGCGAATCAATTGTCCAGGGAAGGTTTGAAATTTTGCTCTTTCCCCCGCGCACCGGACCAGCTACGCCGAAACAGGCGCTGTGAACCGGAATGCCCTCCGCCTTCACGAACCCACTAATAATCTCCTGTATGCCTCCGTGTTCTTGGCTTTTGTAAGTGTTCTCGACCACTAGTTCCAACTTGTTATTTTCGGTTTGAAAGGCGGCCAGCCGCGTGCGCGTCGCTCCAATATCGCCCGCCAGAATCATTCGATTTTCCTCCATTCCCGCCCGTCCCGCTGCAGCAAGTCATCGCATTCCTTAGGTCCCCAGGTGCCTGCGGCATAATTAGGAAATCTACGCGGCGGAAGCGCTTTCCAGACGTCCAGCACCGGATCGACCACGCTCCAACCGGCTTCCACCATATCGGCGCGCTGAAAAAGAGTTGCATCTCCGATCATGCAGTCGTAGAGCAACACCTCGTAGCCAGTGTACGCGGCTGCGCCAAAATACTTGGAGTATTCAAAACTCATGTCCACCGACCCGACGCGCAGAATGGGCCCAGGAATTTTTGCGCCGAAGCTGAGGGATATTCCCTCCACCGGCTGAATTTGGATCACCAGTTGATTCGAATGCTTGTGCACCGGCGCATTCCGGAAGAGCACGAATGGAGTCTTTTTGAATTGAATCGCAATTTCGGTGTGGCGCTTTGCAAGACGTTTTCCGGTCCTCAAATAGAACGGCACATCCACCCATCGCCAGTTGTCGATGTTGAGCTTGAGAGCGACGAAGGTTTCGGTCCTCGATTCCGAGGACACGCCTGGTTCAGTTCGGTAAGCCGGAACCCGCTCGTCACCGACGAAGCCCTCCGCATATTGTCCGCGCAGACTGCATTGAAGAACATCTTCCGAAGCAAGAGGCTGCATGGCATGCAAAACCTTGGCCTGCTCGTTCCGGACAGCGTCAGCATGAAACGAGACCGGCGATTCCATCGCTATTAGGCTGAGGAGCTGCATCACGTGATTCGGGACCATGTCGCGCAATGTACCGGCCGTATCAAAATATCCGCCCCGCTGTTCTACGCCCACTGTCTCCGCGTTGGTGATTTGAACGTGGTCGATGTAGCGGCGGTTCCAGATCGGTTCAAAAATGGAATTGTCAAAGCGGAAGACCAAGATGTTCTGCACGGTCTCTTTGCCGAGATAGTGATCGATTCGGTAAATCTGATTTTCGGCAAGCACGGCTTTGATCTGGCGGTTGAGCGCACGAGCCGAATCGTAATCGTGGCCGAATGGCTTCTCGATAATGACCCGCCGCCAGCGGCCATTCTGCTGTTGCGAGAGTTCCGTGATGCCAAGCTTCTCGATGATGGAAGCAAAAAACTTGGGCGACGTCGCTAAATAGAAGAGATAATTGCCTTCAGTCTGATACTGCTGATCTAGCTGGCTGAGACGAGAGGCGACGGTGGAATACGTTCCAGGATCCGCGAAATCGCCGCATTGATAGTAGAGCCGGTGCTGAAACCAGTCCCATGCCTCGGTGTCGCGATCTTCCGCAGGTAAGAAAGAAGAAACCTGAGTGCGAAACTGTTCGTCGCCGAGCTGCTCAATTGCGACTCCCAAAATCGCAAAGTTTTTCGGCAGCAGCGAAACCTTGGCCAGATTGAAGAGCGCCGGAGCCAGCTTTCTCTTGGTAAGATCTCCCGACGCACCAAACAGGACCATCGCGCACGGCCCCGCCGCTTCGCTAAAGGGCGCTGATTGATGGTCCGGAGGGGTGGTGACCGCGGTCGCCATAGATGCGGATTCAGCGTGCCGCAATATTTTAGGCGAGTGGCGGGGAAGAATACCCGGAAATGTTTTAGTTATGGGGCGCTACCTACAAGAGTTCGATCTCTCGCGGCCGAGCTACTGCCGAGTCATGGAGAACGTACCATTTTCGGCATAGGTACCGCTTAAACACCGAATAGTCTCCCCTAATGCTTGTCGCTTGATCGTTGCTTTGCTGTGGAGTGCTTTTTTACCCTTTGTATCGTTCCGCGATAGCAGGATACGTCCCGCACGCCATGGCCAGAATGTGGTGGCGTGAAAACGAACATGCCGCCATTGTTGTTGGCGAGGTATCCGGAAGCCAAGGCTGCTTATGAAACGGGATTATCACGCGGAGACGGCCGAGGGGTTCCAATTGCCGATGCTGAATGTGTTCCGGAGAGACGGCGGAGA
>DASYPF010000337.1:0-5590 GCA_036006905.1 Acidobacteriota bacterium | reverse complement strand
CACGACCTGGCAGGAATGCTGGCTCAAAGAGTGCATGGCGCGTCGGGCAATGCCGCAAGCCCCACTTCGCCTCAGGCGAAACCTGGATCGCGATTGAGTGTTGCCGCGCCAGCCGGCCTGGCAGGCAGTGGCGGAGCACAGGCCAACAGCAGCGACGTGCAGGAGTTGTTGGAACGTTTACCTCCAATCACTCTCGCAGAGTTGCAACCGGGCGACGCAATACTTGTCTCCAGCACGGTCGGAACGAATCCTGCACGAGTCACGGCGATTGCGCTCGCCAGCGGGATCGAGCCTCTCTTGGCGCGCCCGCAACAGGGTCCTGTCAGGCCGGGTGTGATGGCGGGGGCGAGTCTTGGTTTGCCAAGCGGAGTTTTGGACGCCGGCGTCGGGCTTCCGCCCAATTGACTGGAAGAGAGACTGTGTTGAATTCTTTCCCAGGAAGATTCTTTTAGGAGAACACTCATGCAGTTGTTTCAAAGATTCACTTGGCAAAGTATCGTGCTAACGTTGGCTCTATTCCTACCTTTATCTGCCGCATCTGCCGTCTCAGCGGAAGCTCCGGGCACCTTGCGCGGCAGAGTCATCGATCAAAAGGGCGGCGTCGTTGTAGCAGCGCAGGTGGCTCTGGTGGATGCTGCCGGAGTCGAAAAAGTCACGGCCACCAACGGTGAGGGCGTGTACAGTTTTACAGCGCTGTCTGCGGGAGTTTACACGCTGCGGGTCAATGCTCGTGGGTTTGCGACCTACGAGAACCTGGCGCAAATTCCGCCCGATAATAAGGAGCCGGTGATCATTGATGTCAAGCTGACTATTGCCACTGAAAAACAGGAAGTGACAGTCACTTCCGAAAAGGCGGCTTTGAGTGTGGACGCGGAAAACAATGGGGGCGCTTTGATACTCAAGGGTAAAGACCTGGATGCATTGCCGGACGATCCAGATGACCTAGCCGATGCTTTGCAGGCACTGGCGGGTCCCTCGGCGGGCCCCAACGGCGGGCAGTTCTACATCGATGGTTTTTCAGGCGGCAGCCTTCCGCCCAAGTCTTCCATCCGCGAAATCCGCATTAACCAAAATCCATTCTCGTCAGAATTTGATCGACTGGGTTTTGGCCGCATCGAAATTCTAACCAAGCCCGGCAGCGACAAATTCCGCGGCGAGGCTAACTTCAACTTCAACGATGAAAGTCTGAACTCACGGAATCCATTTGCTCCGACACGGGCTCCTTTTCAGGCGCGGCGCTACGGCGGAAACTACGGTGGGCCGCTCGGCAAGAACAAGGCTTCCTTCTTTGTGGATTTCGAGCGCCGCGAGTTCGATGAGAACGCGGTGATCAGCGCGCAGATCCTGGACAGCAATTTGAATCCAACGCGTTTTAGCCAGACAGTGATTACGCCTCAGCGCCATACTTCCTTTTCGCCGCGCATCGATTATCAGTTGAACGACAACAACACTCTGGTGACGCGTTATCACTATTCGCACAACAACCAGATTAATGAAGGCGTGGGAGAATTCTCTCTGTTTTCGCGAGCCTATAACGGTTCCAGCACCGAGCATGAAATCAACTTCAGGGAGACGGCCATTCTCAGCCCGAGATTAATCAACGAAACGCGGTTCGAATTCGAACGCCGGGAAAACAACCGTGTGGGGGACAATTCCGTTCCGACTATTCAAGTGCTGCAGGCTTTTACCGGCGGCGGCTCACAAGTCGGGGTTTCCTCCACTGTAACCGATCAATGGGAACTGCATAATTCCACATCGTGGGTGCTGAAAAATCACTCGTTGAAAATCGGTGGACGCCTGCGTGGCATGGCCATAGATGACATTTCCCGGAGCAATTTCGGCGGTGCGTTCACTTTCGGCGGCGGCTTCGGGCCGCAGTTGGATGCCAATAATCAGGTAGTGCTCGACAGCAGCGGCAATGCGGTTCTGGTTCCCATTACCAGCCTGGAAAGATATCGCCGGACTTTGTTGTTCCAGAAAATAGGAATGACGCCGCAGCAGATTCGCGCGCTCGGCGGCGGGGCCACTCAGTTCTCGATTGTGGGGGGGGACCCCACTGCAACCGTCAGCCAGATAGATTTTGGTGGATATATTCAAGACGACTGGAGGCTGCGTCCCGACTTCATGCTGTCTCTGGGATTGAGATATGAGCTCCAGACCAACATGAGCGACAAAACCAACTTTGGTCCACGCATCGCCTTTGCCTGGTCTCCCGGCATGCGTCCCGGTTTTCGGCCTAAGATGGTATTCCGCGGTGGTTTTGGAATGTTCTACGAACGCTTCAGCGGAAGCTTGACGCTTGATGCAGATCGGTTCAATGGCGTGAAACAGGAGCAGTTTATCGTCAGCAATCCCGATTTCTTTCCCAATGTGCCCTCTGTCGATGTCTTGACCGCGTCGGCGCGACCGCAGACCCTGCACCGCATTTCCCCGGACATCCGTGCGCCTTATATGATGCAATCAGCTGTCAGCGTCGAGCGGCAATTACCGAAGAACTTCACCCTGACGGCCAGCTACGTGAACATGCGCATGTTGCACGGGCTTCGTTCCCGAAATATCAACGCGCCTCTTCCGGGAACGGGTGTGCGGCCGCTGGGAGACATTGGCAACGTTTACGAATATGAGTCGACCGCGTTGACCAAGCAGAACCAGTTGATTATTGGCGTGAATAGCCGGTTCAGCCAGAATCTGACGCTGTTCAGCAATTATACTTTTGGCCAAGCTAACAGCGATGCGGACGGCGTGGGCAGCTTCCCGGCAAGTCAATATGACTTGAGCACAGAATACGGTCGAGCTGGGTACGATATTCGACACCGTTTTATGCTGGGCGGCTCGATCACCGCTCCCTGGGGCGTGCGCCTAAATCCTTTCATCATTGCTTCTTCCGGACGTCCCTTCAATATCACCACAGGGCGCGACCAGAATGGAGATACAGTGTTTACCGACCGTCCCGCTTTTGCGACCGATTTGAACAAACCTGGCGTGATCGTGACTCCGTATGGCGCTTTCGATCCCAATCCTGGTCTTGGTGGCAGGATCATCCCGCGTAATTTTGGCGAAGGGCCGGGTTTCTTCGTCGTCAACTTGCGCATCAGTAAAGTGTTCGGTTTTGGGCCTTCACCCGAAGATGCATCCTCTAAGTCACAAGCGGGAGGACCGCCTTCAGGGGTATGGGCCGGAGGTGCGCCTAGCAGCGGTCACGGGCCTAGCGGCGGCGGGCCACGTGGCGGCGGCGGAAGTGGAATTAGCCATGGCGGCGGAGGCGGGGATCGAGTCGTAATGTTCGGTGGTGGCGGCGGAATGACCGATAAACGCTACAACCTTACATTTTCGGTCCAGGCTTCAAATCTACTGAACCACACTAACTTCGGCCCCGTCATCGGCAACTTGAGCTCGCCGTTATTCGGGTTGTCGAACACGATCACCTCCGGCTTTGGATTCCGCGGTCCGGGAGGCGGCGGATTTTCGATGGCAGGGAATCGCCGCGTCGAGTTGCAGTTGCGGTTTAGCTTCTAGTATTCCAGCCCGGTCGATCTTAATCACGCAGGGGCGCACGGTCATGTGCACCAGCCCGCTTCAGCGGGCTTTCCCGAAGGGCCATTAGGCCAGCCGTTTTACGGCTGGTTAAGCGAAATTTCCAAGAATGTGAAAGCCCGCTTTCAGCGGGCTTCCCAAACAGCGGCTTTAGCCCCTTTCCATACGCAGGAAAATCTTCATGCTTCTGTCAACATTCCTCCAAGACCTGCGGCTAAAGCCATGGTTCGAGAAGCCCGCTGAAGATATGGATGAGAAGGCCGATCTCACGCAGTAACAGAGGTACTCTGTTCTGCAGATGGGGCTAAAAGCCCTGAAAGGAGACCGGCCATGAGCCAATATAGCAATGAGGTACCGGAACGAACAATGGGGATCGATTTAGGCGATCGTAAGAGCCGATGGTGCTGGATTGATCGAGCAGGTGAAGTAGTGAGTGAAGGAAAGATAGCCACGACGCCAGAGGCGCTGGGCAAGAGATTTGGGAGTATAGATCGTTGTCGGATGGTGATTGAGAATGGGACGCATTCACGTTGGGTCAAAAGAGAGTTGGAAAGGATGGGACATGAGGTAGTGGTAGCCAATCCGCGCAAGGTGCGGCTGATTTCGCACAACGAGAAAAAATGTGACCGACTGGATCCGATACTTTTGGCGCGACTGGGGCGCGTGGATGTGCACTTGCTCTATCCGGTGCAATTTCGCAGTGATGTGGCACAAGCGGACGTAGCAGTGCTGAAAGCGCGCGACGCATTGGTGAGAGTGCGAACCAAATTAATCAATTGCATTCGCGGCACGGTGAAAGCCACTGGTCATCGGCTCCGGAAATGTTCAGCGGAAAGCTTCGTGCGCCAATGCCAGCTGCAGATCCCACTGACCCTCAGGTCCGCATTGGAGCCTCTGTTTGAGACCATTCAACAGGTGAATCAGCAGATTAAGTTTTATGACCGCAAGGTGGAACATCTGTGCCAGGAGAAATATCCGGAAACCAAGTGGCTCATGCAGGTAACTGGTGTGGGATCGATTACCGCCTTGGCGTATGTTTTGGTGATTGAAAAACCCGAACGCTTTGCCCGCAGCCGCCAGGTAGGGCCGTTTTTAGGTCTGACCCCGCGCCAAGATCAATCCGGAGAGCAAGACCCGCAGTTACACATCACCAAAGCAGGCAACTCATTTCTGCGGCGTTTGCTGGTCAACAGCGCCCAGTACGTGATGCATAAAGGGCCGGAGTGTGACCTTCGCAACGCTGGTGCCAGGATTGCACTGCAAGGCGGCAAGAGAGCTAAGAAACGAGCCGTCGTCGCGGTGACTCGTCGACTGTCCGTACTGCTGCACCATCTTTGGGCCAACCAGCTGACTTATGATCCGCATTACAACCGAAAGAAACAGGAGGAAAGGGCCAAGCAAACAACCTACGTCTTAGCCTTTGACGGCCAGCGTATCGAACATAGCGCCGGCGTTCAAGTGCAAGGCACTGCTCCGCTGCGCTCCGCCCCTGCGGGTGAGCGCCGGCGCTCCGTTCGATGTAAGAGCCGTCAGAAAGGCTAAGGACAGAATAAGGACAGGTTTCCTGCAGGCAGGAAACGATCCACAAGCCAAGGTGTCAGAATGAATCGTAACGGGAACTGAAAATGCCATGCCTCTCATCAGGTGACTGCGCTAGCCCGCTTGAGCCATTCGAGCTCGAGCTGAAGATTGGCAGCACCTTAATTACGGATCTCTACATGCACCGGCTCATTACCGAAAGAGCCAACAGAGTGCGAATGGAAGCAAGGTCGAGGCAGCATACAGTTTGGATGTTACGACGCATGGCACCGGGCTTGATTAGGTCACCCTGCAGAAGGATCGCACCATGGTGCAGCAATGGTTGGCCGTCACGTCGGCCACTTGACATTTAAGGCCTTCTCATGGAAGCGGGCTTTGCGGCGCGGCTCCGCCGCGCGGGACGAGGCGCACGAATGTAGAAACGCCAGAGAGACGCACTAAGCGCCTCTCTCTCCGCCTGAGTTTTATCGCTTGGTAAACTGTCGATTGGAGGAAACTTACGGCGCCCGAAGCTATC
>DASYPF010000336.1:0-14347 GCA_036006905.1 Acidobacteriota bacterium | reverse complement strand
AACGAAGTTTAATATTGTGGCTCTGTTTGCTTACGCGCGCGGTTCGGCAAACTAGAGCACTACCCACAGAACCCACGGATGTCCAGCTTCGCGTTCTTCGCGCCTTCGCGGTAGAATCTCTTTTCATCATCTTTGATTTGTGGCTAAAGGAGGTTTCATGCCGACCAAAGCAGGTCAAAAAACAAATGGAGCCAAGACACGCAAGACCAGCTCGCTCAACTTTCCATCATTTTGCTTAGGCGACCTGAGCTACATCGACGTGCAGGAATACTTGAAATATTCCGATACGGTCCTGATTCCAAAAGCGAGTCTGGAGCAGCACGGGCCGCATCTGCCGCTTTACTGCGACACTATTACGTCGACCGAAGTAGCGCGCCGTGCCGGCGAAAAGGCGGGAATCCTCTACACACCCACGCTCTGGCTCGGTTATTCGCCGCAGCATATGCGCTCGCCTGGCTTTGGAACCGGAACCATCACGCTCCGGGCCGACACTTATCTGAACATCATTTATGACATCGGGCGCAGCCTGATCCATCATGGCTTCAACCGTCTCATTTTCGTCAATGGTCACGGGTCTAATGTAAAGGTGGTCGATCCGGTGCTGCGGCGCCTGCGTTACGAGACGGGTGCGCTCATTTGCTATTACAAGCCTTATGCGGAGCGTTACATCGGCATGCTGAAGGATGTCCTCGAAGGCCCTCCCGAAGAAACCCCCGGCTGGCACGCCGGGGAATTGGAAACATCGCAGTGCCTGGCGCACAATCCGAAACTGGTGCGCATGGATCGGGCCAAAGTCGACAAGGCCCATGCGCCGCGTTGGCTGGGCAAGACATGGGAAAAGAAGGACGGGATGCCCGATGCTGAATTCCAGGGCTATCAATATTTTCACTTTCCGTTCGACCATGAGGAATTCACCGACTCGGGCGTCATGGGAGTTCCTCAGCGCGGTTCGGCGAAGAAAGGGAACATTGCTTTCGATCGTTTCGCCCAGCACCTGATTGATGCTGTCGCCGAGCTGGAGAAAGTGACACTGAATGTGAAGAACCGAGACTGGACCGTGTCGAAGGCGTGGTGAGAGAACAGTTGTCAGCTGTCAGTTCTCAGTTCTTAGCAATGAAAACGTCATCAGTCAACAGTCATCGGTCATCAGTCATCGGTCACCGGTCATCGGTCATCAGTCATTAGGTCAGCGGGTCATCGGTCACTAGGTCCGCAGGTTATCAGATCCGCAAAGTCGCCAGTCCGCAGGTTAGTAATCTCATCAGCCGTCAGATAACCGCAACCTGATAACCTGTTGACCTGATGACCTGAAGACCTGAAGACCTGAACCGATGACCGATGACCGATGACCGATGACCTGTTGACCTGATGACCTGAAGACCTGAACCGATGACTGATGACCGATGACCGATGACCGATGACCGATGACTGATGACTGATGACCGATGACCGATGACTGATGACCGATAACCGATGACAAATGCCCGCTTGTTTGCTTCCCTTGCCAGGATTGTCGGCGCCACGAATGTCCTAGACCGCGTTGAAGCGCGCGCGCGGTATGCCAACGACCAGTACTGGTATGCCATCGCTGCTGCCGCCGCCGGTCAACCAGTGAGTCGGCCCCATGTCGCCGTTCGGCCCGACACAGCCGAGCAGGTGGCCGCAGTGGTGCGCTTGGCCAACCGGTTGCGAGTGCCGCTTACTCCCTGGGGCGGTGGCAGTGGGGTGCAGGGCGCGGCGAACGCCGATCGGGGCGGCATTGTGCTCGATTTGCGGTCACTGAATCGCGTACGTACTCTGGATCAAAAATCTCAGACCTGCGTGGTGGAAGCGGGAAAGGTTTGTCGCGAATTTGAAGCGGAGCTGAACACCCGTGGCCTCTCTTTCACTCATTATCCCGCTTCCGCGGAATGGGCGACTATCGGCGGCTGCATCTCGGCGCGGGGCTCAGGTGTGCTTTCCACCAAGTATGGAAAAATCGAAGAACATGTCCTGAGCCTGGAATTTGTTACTCCCACCGGAGAGCTGGTGCATACGCCGCCGGTGCCGCGCCACGCCGCAGGTCCTGAGCTAACGCAGCTCCTTGTCGGCGCTGAAGGGACGTTGGGCATAGTCACCGCCGCAAATGTCAAGCTCCACGCGCTTCCTAAAAAACGAGTATTCGCCGCATTCTCATTCAGCAATCTCCCGGACGGAATTGAGGCGGGGCGGCGCATCATGACCAGTGGATTGCGCCCGCCGGTGATGCGGTTGTACGATCAGCATGCGGCCGCGCACAGCCTGGCGCGCGCGGTGGAAATGCCGCTGGAGGAAGCGACACTGGTGCTGATGTTCGACGGCGAACATCCCGAACTGGTGGAGTTGGAAGCGACCCGAGGCTCGAAGATTTGCCGCGGCATGAAGGGCAGGAAATTGCCCGCATCGATTGGTGAAACCTGGTGGGAACGCCGCTATGTCTTCTACTATCCCCCTTATGCTCCGGAACTGCCCAGCATCTGGGGAACGGTAGACGTGGTAGCGGATTTTGCGCACATAGGAGACGTCTATCACGCCACTACCCGCGCCATTCATGCCGCCGCGGCCCCGAAATGGAATCTGCAGTTGAACACGCATTTCTCTCACTGGTATGAGTGGGGATCGATGATATACGCGCGCATGAAGATTCCCACCGGACCGAAAGACCTGCGCGCGGCCAAGGCACTGCATGACAAAATCATTCGCGCCGGCGTGGAAGCAGCGATGGCTGCCGGAGCGGTCATGAACGACCATCATGGCGTCGGGCTGCGGCTTGCTCCTTTCATGCGCGCACAATATGGGCCGGCTTTAACGACGCTGAGCCGCATCAAGCATGCTCTGGACCCCCGTGGGATTCTTTGTCCCGGGAAGCTGGGACTGTAGAAAGCAGGAGGCAGAAGGCAGAAGGCAGAAGGCAGGTTTGAATGACGAATTACGAAGTGCGAATGTCGAATGGCTGGGTCCGGGATGCGGATGTTTTTCACATTCGATAGCTCGCTGTTCGTCAATTGTCACTCGGATTCATCTGTGCATTCGACATTCGCAATTCGTCATTCAAAATTGCCTGTGTTGCTCGGCGAACCGGATCGCGTGCTCGTAATTCGACATTCGCACTTCGCAATTCGTCATTCAAAACTGGCTCCTGCCGTCTGGCTCCTGCCTTCCGAATAGCTCTTGAAAACCATCACGTGAAACACCGCCTGGCTGAATTCCTCAGTGGCGTCGATCTTTTCTTTTTGTTCCAGCCGATAAAGATAGCCGCGAATCCATCCCACCTGTTTTGGAGTCATCGCTTTCTTACTCAGGTCGACGGTCGACCCGGTCAGGTGGGGCGAAGCAGTTTCACCATGTGTGGGGGCGGCATTGGAATTCACCACTCGCAATTTTTCCTGGTAGGCACAAGTGCGAACCGCCGAGTTCACCTGGATCGCTTTGTGGAACTGGCGGTAATAGTCACCCCCCAGGTCCAGCAGGAAACGGCTGGTCCACGGCCTGCAGTAACGATAATGCGGCTTCAGGCGGCGATCGATGACGACGGTTTTGCTGGCCGGC
The DNA here is from genome assembly GCA_036006905.1 of Acidobacteriota bacterium. Classification (GTDB taxonomy): domain Bacteria; phylum Acidobacteriota; class UBA6911; order JACQSX01; family JACQSX01; genus DASXTB01. Next base: position 10,780 of record DASYPF010000336.1, on the reverse strand, counting down.
AACCTGACCAGTTTTTTCTGCCGCCGCAGTTGGAGGAGTTGCCGCTCATCCTCAATACGCGCCAGTTTTTCCCGATTTGCCTGCAGGTTCTGCCGGCACAATGAAGCCTTGGTGCCCTTCAGGATACGTGCAATCGAAAGTTGTGTATCTTTCGCGGCACCGTGCCCGGTCGCTGTCGAACGCGATTTGAGGCTGCCGGCTGACACGTTGTGTTGGGCACACAAAATAAGAATCGATACGAAAAAAACTCTCATGCGGGTGAAGTGTGAGAACAAACTCATTCTGGAGCATGAAGGCACACCAGTAAGGGTTGCCAGGCTAATGTCTTGCTCGAGTGCCTTCATGCTCCAGAATTCAGAGTTTGATGGAGGAGGAGGGTTTTTGATGGCCGCGCAAGCGCAAACAACACAGCCACCAACGGTCCTATTGTAACAGATCCACGCACGTGACGCGAAACTGTTTTCATTTCGTCATTTGAATCGGCTATCATGTTTGGCACTGCAACCTGAAACAGTCTTCGTTTTTGCCGGGTTCAGAATTCGAGGACGCAATGCGAGGTCGGGAATCGGGGATGTATTTGGGAGATTCCACATTCCGCATTCCCCATTCCGCATTCGAAAAGGCCGTGCGACACACATTCTGCCAATCTGCTTTGATCGTTTTATGCCTGCACGCTGGATTTTTTCTGCGCGCACAGACTCCAGACGCTACTATTTCAGGCATTATCACCGACCCGAGCGGCGCGGTCATACCTGGCGTTCAGGTAACAGCAACGGAAGCGTCCACCGGCCGCAGGACCCAGACGGTCACCAACGAGCAAGGTTTTTACGTGCTTACGTCGTTGCCGATCGGCCTCTACCGGGTCGAAGCCGAACTGCCTGGCTTTAAGAAATATGTACGCGACAAACTGCCGGTCACCACCGGCGCCACAATCCCGTTGGACATTCAACTGGCCGTCGGTGAAGTCAGCGAATCGGTCACTGTTTCCGGAGCTGCCCCGCTGCTTCAGGCGCGTACCTCCGATTTAAGCCAGTTGATCGAGTCCAGCGCGGTCGGCAGCATGCCGCTCGGCGACCGGCGGACGCTGAACATCATTAAGATGTCAGGCGCTGCAGTTTTTGTTCAGTACGATTCCGGGCAGAAGCCAAATTTTAGTCTGGCCGGCGGACGCACACAGAGCCAGATGTTCTGGATCGACGGAGGCACAGGGCAGAATATGCGTCTCGGGATCGGACAAGTGGATCTTGATCCCCCGGTAGAAGTCGTACAGGAAGTGAAAATCCTGAGCAACAACTATGCCGCCGAATATGGCGGATCGGCCGGCGGCGTCATCGTGGCTACCACTAAGTCCGGAGGCAATCACTTCCACGGCAGCCTGTTTGAGTATTTGCGCAATGATGTGCTGGACGCGGCCGGTTTCTTTGCGCCGGTGGTCAATGGAAACAAGAGCAAGGCGCCGCTGCGATACAACGTCTTCGGCGGAACTCTGGGAGGTCCGATCCGCCGGGATAAGGCGTTCTTCTTTTTCGGGTATGAAGGCTCCAGAAGGCGCGATGGTTTGATCCGAACTCTCACAGTCCCTACGCTGTTGCAGCGCCAGGGGGATTTTTCCCAGACATTCGACGCGCGTGGCAAATTGATTGTTATCTATGACCCTGCCACCACCCGGACTGAAGGCGGGAAAACCGTGCGCGAGCCGTTTGCTAGAAATGTCATTCCCACTAACCGGCTCGATCCTGTGGCAGTAAAACTGCTGCAGTTCTGGCCACTTCCCAGTCGCGACCCCGACAATGTCAGCGGCGCAAACAATTTCCGTTCCAACTACACTCAAATCCTCACGCGGAATAATTACACCGCCAAGGTGGACTACAACCTGACCGAACGCGACAAGATCAACGTCCGTTATCTTTACAACAGTGACGATCGGGACTTTACCAGCGTCTTTCCACAACCCGCAGCCGAGACCGAGACGGGGGCCTTACGGCATCAGAATTATTTCTATGTTGGCCACACCCACACGTTTGCCGGCAACGCGATCAACGAGCTGCGGTACACCTACGCGAATCGCATCAATCATGAGATTTCTTTTGGGCTGGGAGGCGGGGGCCCTACAAAAATCGGACTGAAGGGAGTGTCCGACGAAGCCTTTCCACAATTCACGGTGGCGGGTGTCGCCACGTTGGGCGCCTCCAACCAGGAGCGCAGGCAGTTTCCGATCCAGCAGCATCAATTCGTGGAGACTGTTTCGTACATTTGGGGCCGTCATGCGTTGAAGGCGGGAGGCGAGGCGCGTCCATCGAAAAACTTTGAGGTAAATCGTCCTTCCATTTCCGGCCAGTTTTCATTCACGACGCTGCCGACCGGCTTGCCGGGCACCAGCGGAACGGGATTGGGGCTGGCCAGCCTGCTGGTTGGATTTCCCAACAGCGTGAACATTCGTGAAACGGAAGCGCTCGATCGATCCAGTTGGTATTTGGCGGGGTTCATCCAGGATGATTGGACAGTGCGGCCCGATCTGACTTTGAACCTCGGGCTTCGTTGGGAAACAGACACTCCCATCCGGGACAGAAATAACAAGATGAATGGCTTTGATCCGCTCGCGATCAATCCAGTTTCAGGCACACCCGGCGTGGTGCGTTTTGCCGGCGTTGATGGATGGGCGGTTTCTCCCTATCCCACCGATTGGAACAACTTCGGTCCCAGGTTTGGATTTGCCTGGCGGCCGCCGGCGCAGAAAAATACTGTGGTGAGAGGCGGGTTTGGCGTCTTCTTCGCTCATCCCTTCGATCACGGCGCTCCCAATTCAGCATCGCTCGGTTTCGAAAGATCCGCCAATTTGTCTACGCCGGACAACGGCATCACCGCGCCCTTCTTTTTGCGCGATGGAGTCCCGCCGGTCAATGAAACATCGGGCAGCAGGGACGCCGGATTCGGCGCCGTTGCGGTAGGAAAGCCGACCACCACGGCAGTCACGTTCTTTGAGCGCAATCGCCGCACCGGTTATTCGCAGCAGTTCAATCTGGGGGTGCAGCACGAGTTTCATTGGAATGTCCTGGTGGAGCTAGCCTACCTGGGAAATCTCTCCAGAAAACTCGCCAGTCCCAACCTTCCAATCAATCAGATCCTGCCGTCGAAGAGGGGCCCGAATGCGGCACAGCGGGACCGCCCTTTCCCGCAATTCTCCAACGTCTCAATTGTGTTCCCGACTTTGGGAGTCTCGAATTACCACGCGGGCGTTTTGCGTGTGGAAAAAAGGTTCACACAAGGGTTAAGTTTTCTGAGCACGTACACCTGGTCGAAGTTCCTTAACAACACCGATGAAGGCGGATCCAGCTTGGGCGAGACGGGAGTCTATTCGGATTATTACAATCGGCGCCTGGATAACGGTCCCTCAGCCAATGACATCCGTCACCGCTTCACCTGGAGCTCGGTCTATGAATTGCCTATTGGAAAAGGAAAGCGTTTTCTCTCGGATCACTGGGCCAGCTCGCTTCTGGGTGACTGGTCGCTGGGAATGCTGGCAACGCTGCAGTCGGGACCTCCATTCACCGTGACGACACAGACCAACACAACCAATGTATTCTCGGCCGGCGCGCAGCGCGCCGATCTGATCGGCAGTCCGGAGCTGTCGTCCGGAAATCGAACCATTGGGCGTTGGTTCAACAACGACGCGTTCATGCAGCCGCTTGCTTTGACATTTGGCAACAGCGGACGCGGTATCCTGCGCGGAGATGGAGATATTACTTTTGATTTTTCGGCCTTGAAGAATTTTCGAATTACAGAGAAGAGACTGCTTCAGATCCGGTTGGAGACGTTCAATGCCTTCAATCACCCCAACTTCAACCTGCCCGGTCATTCGCTGGGAGCGCCGGGATTTGGCGTAGTCTCGGGATCGGCTCCCGGCCGCAGGCTACAATTGGGAATGAGGTTTGAGTTTTAGCTGCGGAGCCTACTTCAGCAAGCGTTGCAATTCCCCTTTCATTTCTTTCAGCGTCTTCTGAGTGCGCGTGTCTTGGATGAGATTCTTCATCTCGTAAGGATCTGTCCGCAGGTCGTACAGCTCATCCATTCCTGTAAGTTCGGGATAGTGGATGTACTTCCAGCGTTCTGTCCGCACCGCCTGCCAGGTGGGAATACGAGGAAAACCTGTTTCAGCGAAGTATTCCGTGAGGAATGATTTACGCCACTTGTGTGTGTTCGATTTGAAAAGTGGAAGCAGAGAATGACCATCAGCTCCGTTGGGGATGGAGATGCCTGCCAGCTCGAGCAGGCTTGGCGCAATATCGATGTTGAGTACCAATTGATCGCGCACTGCACCCGCACGAATCAGCCTGGGGAACCGGGCCAGCAGCGGATCGCGGATCGATTCCTCGTAAGCGGCGCGCTTGTCCCCGAGACCATGCTCACCCCAGAAGTACCCGTTGTCACTGCTGAAAAAGACGATGGTGTTGTCCAGTTGTTTTGTCTCTTCCAGTGCCCTGAGGATGTCACCCACACCTTCATCCACTGCCGCCAGTGCTCGTAGCTGATTGCGGATCACTTCATCGCCAGTTCCAGTGCCGGGTCCAACGGGCGGAAGGTTTTCGATTTTTCGCTGCAATACCGGTTTCCCGTTCAGGGTGTCCTGCGCGCTGGGCGCGCGCACGATCGGTTGATCCCGATAAAGATTCTTGTGCCTTTCAGCAGGCGTAAAAGGGCCATGAACGGCTTTGTGCGCCAGATAGAGAAGAAATGGCTTGGAGTGAGAACGTCGAATGAAGTCGACGGCGTGTTTGTTGAAGATGTCCGTGACATACCCTTCAGCTTTCTCCTCTTTACCGTCTATGTTCAGTTGTGGATTCAGATAAGCTCCCTGTCCTTTGAAGCTGATCCAGCGATCGAATCCCGGCCGTGGAGTGTCGTCATTGCCCATGTGCCATTTGCCGATGTAGGCCGTTTCATATCCGGCGTCCTGGAGCAGGCGTGGAAAAGTGATGAGCTGATGGCTCAATGCATTGTGGTTTCCGTTGTTCGTGACACCGTGCTTGTGCGCGTACTGCCCGGTAAGAAAACTGCCGCGGCTGGGCGAGCAAAGCGGGATGCTCACGAAAAAGTTACGAAACTGCACTCCTTCCTTGCCGATGCGATCGATATTTGGGGTCTTAACGAAAGGATGGCCTGCGAGGCTCATCGCATCCCATCGCTGATCGTCGGTAAGAATAAAGACGATGTTAGGACGCGCAGGTTGTTTCGCGGTCTGGATCGAGCGGGCGGCATACAAGCTCATCCACATTGCCAGGAAGATAGCGACGCACAAAATGCAGAGTATTTTGATCTTGTACATGAACTTCTCCTTTCGGCAGAGAGCCGGCTGCCTCCTGCCTACTGTCTCTTCAAGTTCGCCAGGCTCTGGATTACATCCGCGGGCTTCAGGTTTCCCGCTGCCAGGTTGTTGCGCCAGCCTCTGAATTCATTCTCCTCGGGCATGCGCTTTGCCACCGCGGCGTAGGCCAGGATTACAAAGACGTCGTATTTCGTTCGGTTCACAAATTCCGCCGAATTGACCAGTACGCGCGCCATTTGCCCTCGAGTTAAGCGCAGGGCGTCGAGATCGCTTTGCCATTTCTGCGTTTCCCCAGCCGATGGAAGCCGGCCGAAGACATTCTTGTAAATCACCATGATAAAGTCCCGACTGGAGAGATTCGATCCAAAGCGAGAGCTGAACTCTGGAGAGTCCACGAAATAATCCGCGATTCCCTGCAGTACCTGGTCGCAGTCCTTGCCGCTGCAGTGCGACTCGACGAGCCGTCCGGTCCAGTTTTCGAAGCCATCGAGTTCCGGACGACGCATCAGAATTCCGAGGTAGTATCGAATAAATTCAGCAACATGGGCCGCATCGACAGAAGAGCCGAACGAGTCTTTCGGGAAAAAACCCATTTCAAGATTGCTCCCTGTGCTGCCATCGGCTTTCCTGGACTCTTCTTCCACAGGTTCACTTTGCAGGCCCGTGGTGTGGCTCACTTTGTTGGGGATCTCAAATCTCTGCGGCTTCGACTTCTTCGCTGCCGTTTGAGCCGGAAGATCGGACAACGTCATGGGGCCCGTTATTTTTAGCATAGTCAGAAGTCGACTGGAAGGCGGCGGCTCGGCCAGAAATACCGTCACATATGAAATGCTCAGGCAGACCACGATGAACGCCAGGTGAATGAACAGGGAAACGGTGATTCGAAATCCGGGCCGGGTGAGAATTCCATCCACCTGCTCGAAGCTGCGAAAAATTTGATTTTCCCTGGAGCCTGGGGCGACACTCATCATGCAAGTTCCGCGATCCGTAGCCGGCACCGCTTTGATGCCGGCGCATGGGAACGGATCGAAAACTATTTTAGTAGCTCGACGGAGAATTGGCGATGGATCTTAAGGGAATTCGAATTGCGTTTCGGGAAGTAGTAGCGCGTCTTCCGGTCGCGGGTGGAGAACGCTCGATGCTGGCGTTTGAACGCGGAAGCGTAACAGTAAAGTTATACGCGCCTCGTGGAGAGGATCTTCAGCAACCGCACACTCGTGACGAACTATACGTGGTTGCGCGGGGCTCGGGAGTGTTTATCTGCGGGCCGGCCGGAGTTACTTTTGCCGCAAACGACGTTCTTTTCGCTCCAGCCGGCCTGGAACATCGATTCGAAAACTTCACTGAGGATCTTTTTGTCTGGGTGATCTTTTACGGCCCCGAAGGAGGAGAAGTATCATCCTGAACAATCACTTGAGCTCCACGTGATATGCGCGCAGCACCGTGTTGCCGATATTGATGACATCGTGGCGGGCGGCGTCGGCCTTCTGGAAGACCACCGCGCCAGCTTTTTCCAGTGACTCCTGAGCTTTTCCATCCTCGGTAGTGACGCGCACTCGACCGTCGGTCAGCGTGATCTCAACACGGTCGCGAGGGTGTTTGTGCATGCCCATGGCGACGCCCGGCTTTAAGTTGTATTCCAGTACTCGGACTCTTTGGTTTTCCAGAACCACCTTCTCACCCTGAATCGCCTCGGAACGAGCTATACCCACCCCCGCCACCGGGATTGAGACCACAAATAACAAGCCGAAAAGGAAATGAGATTTCATCTTGTTCTCCTTTGCTTGACATCCAAAGATTTAATCAATGTTGAAACTGTTTGCGCCTTGTAAGAGGGAAAATGTTTGCTTGCGACGTAGTAGGACTGCTGTTTCTGATTCGACCCATTGCGGATTGAAATGAGCCGTGAATGGACGCGTGTGAACGCGAACGTTGTTGAAAGAGGACACAGATAACGCCGAATACAGATTTGAGCCCTAGACCGGGTCTCGGGGCTGAATCCGTGTGTTCTGTGTTTATCCGTGTCCTAGTTCTTCAACAACATTGGCGTTCATACGCGTCCATTCGCGGCTCGTTTCAATCCGCAACCCGTATTCCACAATCCGCAATGGATGTTTTACCGCTCTACCCCTTCAGAGCAAGATCGGGCATTGATTCCACCACGGTTTCCGTTCGCGGATCCCAGTAGAGGACTTTCCCGGAGCGGTAAGCTTGTACAGCCATGCTGATGACCACCTGAGCGTGATAAGCAGTGTTGGAATCAAGCATCGGTTTTTCTCGGCTGCGAATTGCCTGCAGCCAGTTTTCCATGTGATAAGTCATCGGACGCTCTTCCGTGGGGATGCGCATGACTTCCGTGCCGTGCTTCTCATAAAACTGTTTGCGCACAATCCGGGAGGGAGTCACGGTAATGTTGTCCACTCTACCCTCGAACTGGCCTTCCGGGACAATCATGATGGTCCCTTCATGTCCTCGAATCAGTCCAGGAATATGCTGTTCGTTGGCCATGCTTGACGAGAGCACCAAGCTGTGTTCCGCGGGAAATTCCGCCATCAAATGGAAAGTGTCGGGAACTTCTCTTTCGTCCTTGAATATGTATCTTCCTCCGGAGGCGGTGACGCGCAGCGGGAACTGCGGCTGGCCCCAGCAGATCTGCAGCGGGGCGACTACATGGTAGAAGAGATCGGTGGCGATGCCCCCTGAATAATCCCAGTACTTGCGGAAGCGGAAGAATCGGTCGGCATTGTAGGGACGTTCGGGAGCCGGACCCAGCCAGGCTTTCCAGTCGATGTAATTGTCGCCTTTGCCGTCGGGACCGGCATCCGGATCGATTCTCCAGTTCCATTCGCCGTCAATGGAATTGCGGTGATAAGACCCCTGGCTCATGATCAGCTTGCCGATCAGTCCATCCTGGATTGCCTTGCGCGCCTTCCACCATTGATCGCTCGAAGTGGTCTGAGAGCCGACCTGCAGGACGCGCTTGGTTTCCTGCGCGGTCTTGTTTACGCTCCTGGCTTCTGCGATCGTATGGGTGAAGGGCTTTTCCAGATAAACATCCTTCCCTTTTTTCATCGCCTCGATGGCGATGGCCGCGTGCCAGTGGTCCGGCGTGGCCACGATGACGGCATCTATATCGGGCTGTTCTAAGATTTCTTTGTAATTGAGATAGCCTTTCGCTTTTGACCGCTCCGCTGCGACGCGTTTGCGTTTTTCGTAAACATCGCTGACGGCAACAACTTGCGTTTTGCTGGTCCTGGAAGAGATCTCCAATGCCTGGCTGAGAAGAGCATTCCCTCTCCCTCCCACTCCGATTACAGCCAGGTTGATGCGGTCGTTAGCACCCATTACAGGCCGGCTGGCAGCGCTGACAGCGCTGGCCGCGATGCTGGCTGTGACGGCGGTTTTGACAAAGTCCCTGCGATTCACTTTTGACATAATGTTCCTCCGGAGGATGGTCCGATTCGGATAGGGGAAGAGTAGTCGAATTGTGGGTGCAATTCAAGGGTTAGCCCGCGCAGTGGGACCTGCTTATGGTCGGGGCCTATTCAATGGCGGGACATGATAATTGGGATAATCGGGGGATAATTGGGGACAGACCCCGTGACATTGGACATGATAACGGGGACAGACTCCGTGACATTGGAAATAGCGCTATCAATTAATGAAGCCGAAATAGGAATTTGTGGGTACTTTCACTTATTTCGGCCACACTAATTGGTCATCTGTCCCATTGTCATGTCTCCTTTGTCACGCATTTCAATTGGGATCCATCTCCATTGTCACGGGGTCTGTCCCCATTCCTACATTCCTACCCCATTTCCATTGTCACGGGGTCTGTCCCCATTCCTACCCATTCCTACCGGGTTAGCCCGCGCAGTTGGACCTGCTTACGGTCGGGGCCTATTCAATGGCGGGACATGATAATTGGGATAATTGGGGATAATTGGGGACAGACCCCGTGACATTGGATAATTGGGGACAGACCCCGTGACATTGGATATGATAACGGGGACAGACTCCGTGACAATGGAAATAGCCGCTATCAATTAATGAAGCCGAAATAGGAATTTGTTGGTATTTTCACTTATTTCGGCCACATTAATTGGGAATCTGTCCCATTGTCATGTCTCCATTGTCACGCATTCAATTGGGGGTCCATCTCCATTGTCACGGGGTCTGTCCCCATTCCTACCCCATCCATTGTCCTGTCCCAACGGGGTCTGTCCCCATTGTCACGGGGTCTGTCCCCAATTATCTGTCCCACATTATCAGCCTCGACCTTCGACTTTCGACCTGCGACTTCTCAGTAGAGAAACATCGGCTTGCCCAGCAGGTGTCGGACCGTCGGACGATACTCCTCGCAATCGTAAAGCTCGCTGACATCGACGCGCTTTAGACCCTGCGTGCAGGTTTCAATCGGGACGGTGGTATAAACTCCGTTTTGAAGCGCGACCATCTGGCCTGACTGGCCGTTTTCAATCTGCTGTACCGCCAGATTCCCGTAAGAAATGGCCACCATTCGGTCCAGTGAATCGGGAGGGCCGGAACGCATCAGATAAGCGAGTTGCTGGCCGACGATCCCGACGCCGGTGAGCTTTTTCAAAGCTTCACCCAAAGTGCTGCCGATGCCTCCCAGTTTCTTATGGCCGTAGGCGTCTTCTTCGCCGTGCTCGACAGTATGGCCGCCCTCCATCGTAGCTCCCTCGCTGACAGCGATCATGGCATATTTACTGGGATTCCGACGGCGATCTTCCAGTACCAGCCGCGCCAGCTTGTTGACGTCAAAGGGCACTTCACTGATCAGCACGCGGTCTGCGTCGGCCAGATAACCGGAAATGAGGGCTGTTTCACCGCTGTTGCGTCCAAACAGCTCTACAATAGCGATGCGCTCATGTGAGCCGGTCGGAGTGCGCAGCAAATGGATGTACTCGACGCTGCGAGTAATCGCGGTGCTGAATCCGATGCAGTAGTCGGTTCCGTAGACGTCGTTGTCCATCGTCTTGGGGATGGAAACAACGGGAAACCCTTCGCGGTGAAGTCGTACCGCATAGGAAAGAGTGTCATCTCCTCCAATGGATATCAGGGTATCGATGCCGAGCTTGTCGAGTACTTCCAACACGTGCTCGGTGCAGTCCTGTGTTTTCTGCTCTTTGTCAAATGGGAAGCGGCTCTTCAGAAAATCTGGCATGTCCTCGTGTTTTACTTTGCCAGGATTTGTTCGGGAACTGTGCAGATGCGTCCCGCCGTAACGGTCAATGGTGCGGACCTCATGGAAAGTCAGCGGTTCAATCCACTGGCGGCGCGTTAATTCTTCGGCATGAGGATCGTAGTAAAGCAGGCCGGCCCAGCCACGCCTGATGCCGTACACTTCCCAATCATTTTCCTCGGCGCGGTGTACGACGGCCTTGATGCATGGGTTCAACCCAGGAACATCGCCTCCGCCGGTTAGAATCCCTA
>DASYPF010000335.1:0-10775 GCA_036006905.1 Acidobacteriota bacterium | reverse complement strand
TGAAAAACACCGAAGAGACCAGTGCTGTCGCCGCTGACCTAAAGAGCGCGTTTGCAAAGCAGGCTTGGTCCCTGGAAATGCGCGACTGGTCGCAACTGGCGACTTTCTATCATCAAGTGGTTCTCCTTTATAACGGCATTTTCGGCTTCTTGGGCATCGTGGTCTTTGTCATCGTAGTATTGAGCGTCGCAAACACCATCATGATGAGTATCTTCGAGCGCACCCGCGAGATTGGCACACTTATGGCGATAGGAACAAAGCGGACGCGTGTGTGGACGATGTTTTTGCTGGAGGGACTCTTTGTGGGGATCCTGGGCGGGGTGCTGGGAATCGCTATCGGGTCTTTGATCGGACAGCTAATCACTCAGGCGCACATCCAACTGCCTCCGCCTCCCGGCTACACGCGCGGCTACCCGCTTCGGATCATGCTGAAATCGTCGATCCTGACAACCGCATTTGTGATTTCTGTGGTCACAGCCACGATCTCATCGATCTTCCCGGCGCTGAAGGCTTCACGCCTAAAGATCGTCGACGCTTTGGGGCATATTTGAACTTCAAGGATGAAGGATGAAGGATAAAAGGAAGTCGCAGGTCGCAAGTCGCAGGTCGAAGGCCCATTGTAAAGGAACTGTGAAGGAAATATTGAAGTGTGGCTGGGGAATTGCCTTCTGCCTGGCGATGATTCATGTTTCAACGGCACAGGCGCAGGATGCGTCGGCCATCTTGAAGCAGGTCGATGCTTTCCGCAATCCTTTGGAAAGCTTCGCGCTGGATGTCCAGTTGACCAGCTTTCGCAACACTCAGTCTGAGACCTCAGCGTTTCGCGTCTACGGGCAGGGAAGTGACAAGAGTCTGGTGGAATTCCGGTCTCCCGCCGCCGAACAGGGAAAGTATCTGCTCATGCTGCGCGATGCGATGTGGATGTACATGCCCAGCACCAGCCGGCCAATTCGCATCTCCCCCCTGCAGCGGCTGATGGGGGAAGCGTCCAACGGCGATGTAGCCCGCACTAATTACACGGTCGATTACGTTCCCGAGTTGGCTGGTGAAGAAGAAGTGGAAGGCCGGTCCACGTATGTTCTGGATCTGAAGGCAAGAGATCCCGATCTTTCATACAGCCGCGTTAAATTGTGGGTCGCAAAAAGAAACTACCAACCGATCAAGGCGGATTTTTATGTGGTCTCCGGAAAATTGATGAAGCGGGCCTTTTATCGCGACTTTGGAATGATGAATGGAAGCAGGGTCGTGACGAAAATTGAGATTCAGGATGTCGTTCGCCCCGGCCACCGCACGGTGATGCAGTACTCAGACCTGCAGGTGAAGAAACTACCGGAGAAGATGTTCAACAAAAATTATCTTGGCAAATGGTAGGAACAAAGTGAGCCGCGCAGCGGCGCAGAGAATTGTAGCCGAGGCCGTGAGGCCTCGGTCAGGTGTCACCCGAAAATGACGAGCCCCGCCTCAGGCGGGCGACAGAGTGTTTTTTGATGTGCAAATACACGATCAATCGCAGGCATGACATCTCGCATCGAATTCTGTCGCCGCTACGCGGCTTCACCTGTCTGGGAACGCCTGACCGAGGCCTCACGGCCTCGGCTACAATTTTCTGCGCCGCTGCGCGGCTTTTCTTTTCGCTACAAGAAATTTGTGAATAATCCAGGTTTCCGGGTGACTGCCTGATACCGAGCTATGATTTCACCTGAGTTACTTTCGCGTTTTTCGCGCCTTAGCGGTGAGTTTTTCCGCATCCTACTGGTGATTGCCGCGTCGAATACGCTACTGCTGGCTGAAGGTCCGGTGTTTCATTTTTTCGGCTCGATGGGAAGCGAAACGCACGTGACTCCGGCCAACAAGCAGTCGCCGCTCAATCCGTCAAATTTTCTCAATCTTCAATCACGCTCCAGCTCCTCCGACATCAGCTTGTTTGGCGAGCTTTCGCCTGAAGACAAGTCATGGAAGTTTCACTGCAAGCTGCGCGGCTCCAACGAGTGGAGCCGGCATACCACGTCGCGCGCCGACGTCAGCGAGCTTTACTTAAATCTTTCGGTTACGCCGTGGCTTGATTTTCAGGTGGGTAGGAGCATCGAGAAGTGGGGAACCGGTTACGCCTGGAATCCCACAGGCGTCCTGAACCCGCGTAAGGATCCTCGAGATCCGAATGACCGCCGCGCGGCCTATCGAGGAGTGGACGCGGTCCGGGCTGACGTTTTCGCGCGCGACTGGAATTTTTCGTTCCTGATGGCGCCGGAAATTGACTGGACAGGGCGGCATTCGAAGCGATTGCTTTCTACAGGCTGGGCCACCCGAGCGTATCGTCTGGTGAGAGGCGTCGATCTTTCTCTCAGTGCCAGCGGTGGAAACGGACTTCCAAACAGCCAGGGAATCAGTTTGGCGCGGGTTTTTGGCAATGCGCTGGAGCTACATGCCGAGGCGGCAGCCTTTCACGATACGCTGCGGTATGTCCCAACCGGCGACGGATTTGCTCTGCAGAAGCGCGAGCATGGCGAGGTGCTGCTGGGGGGGCAGTATACACTTCCACGAAACATCAATATTGTTGTGGAGTACTTCTATACGGGAATCGGCCTCAGCGAAAAAGAGTGGCAACAGTTCGGGCAACTGGTTCAGTCAGGTCAAATCCGTCTGGCCAGCGGAGATCGACGAGGCTTGCTTTTGAGCAACTTGTATTTCACACCACTGCTGATGGGGAAGGATTACGGATTTATGCGTTTGTATTCGGCCTTTTGCCGAAACAAGCTGGAGGTTGAGGCGATCGTCATTTCTTCGCTGCGCGACGGTTCATCGCTTGTGCGACCGGGATTTTATTGGAAGGTACATCCCAATTGGAGCCTGTATTGGCTTCAGAGCGAGTTTCTGGGCGACAATCAAACAGAAATGGGCCATATACAAATTCGACGTTCTTCCGATTTTGGAGTTCGGTATCATTTCTAGCAGAATGCTGAAAAACTCACCGCGACGGCGCAAAGCACGCGAAGGTGATTAGATAAAGCGATGTATCCTGTTTTCGGCAAGAAAATGAAACCACCAAGGACACCAAGGACACAATATCAGAATTGAGTGTTTGGGAAAATCTGACCTTCGTGCCCTTGGTGTCCTTGGTGGTTAAAATTGCAGCGTCCGAGTTTGGGTGCGACCCTGCTACGCTGCACCTTCGCGGTGAGTTTTTCATCGCTCTATGCTAACGGCCGCTTATGAACATATTACGTCTTGCATCACTTCTGATTTTTACTTTTGGGGCCATCTCCTTTGAAGCACTGTTTGTTCTCTGGCTTCGCGAACTGCGCAAGCAAAAGGCCGAGTGGCTCGATCTGGCCAATGGGGCGATCCTTTTTGTCTCTGCCTGCTGGTTCTTGCTGAATCTAGGAGTAGAGCTGGCTAGTTTCTATCCCGGCATCAAGTTTCGGTGGGTCAATATCTTGTTGTTTACCACAGCGTATCTCTATCCGCCGCTCATCGTACATGTCTTCTATCTCGATTATCGCCAGGTGCCCTCTTCAAGTTCGGTGAAGGAAGTTCGAGAGCATCTCCCTCCGAGCCAAGCTTGGAAATGGATTATCGGTGCTCTTTACATGATCAGCTTCTCGTTGGCACTGGTGCCACCGCTGGTTGGTTTTCGCATACTGCCGGACTCACGAACCTTGGGTAGCCGGCTTACTGTCATGTTGTTTACGCTGTTTATCACAGCAGCGGCGCTTTCGGTTTTGCTGGTTTTGCGATCGCATCATCGGGCAGAAGACCCCACAAAGAGAAGCGGTTATAGAAAATGGGTCCTAGCCTTGCTCAGCCTGATGATTCTTGTTTTTGTCCCCATGTTGGCAACCTCTGTTGGATGGATTCGCTATGCGCAATTTATTGACTTGTTCTCGCGCTCGCTTCCCCTGTATTTCATTTTTGCGAGCACTTACTATCACACCCGATTCGCCTTCTTCGACATTTTCATCAAAGGAGGTTCGTTCTTCTTCGCCACGCTGGTATTGCTGACCACGTATTTCGCGCTGGCGCCGCCCTGGCTGGAAAATCTCAAGCCGGGGTGGGGGAAGCCCTGGCTTTATGCGATCACGCTCCTCCCGCTGGCCCTGGCGCTTCCCTGGGTGTATCGGAAACTCGCTCATTGGCTGGACCGCGCGTGGTTGGGGCGCAATTTCTCCAAGGCTGATGCGTTGAAATATTTTCTGGCGGGCGTCCAGGAGGCAACGAGCGAAGGAGAGTTGATCAAACAGGCCGAGACTCGGCTTGCCAACATTTTTCGAGCAAGCACGCAGATTGCCCTGGGGTCTGTCGATTCGCTCAAAGACAAGGGTTCGGCCTCTCCGTTGCCGTACCCCGCTAGACACAGGCGTGTTTCCCAATGCCAGACGGTTTGGGGAGTTCCCATTCGCTCGCACGGCGAAAAAATTGGAGTGGTACAGATGGGGCCCCGCGCGAATGATACTCCTTATCTAAGCGAAGATGTGACGCAGCTGATGTCGCTGGCTGACGTGTTTTCCAACATGCTGGAGAACATACGGCTGCAGGAGAAAAAGCAACAGCAGGAAAAGCGGGAGCAGGAGCTGATGCTGCACGCCAGCCGCTCGGAGCTGAAAGCGCTGCGAGCCCAGATCAACCCGCATTTCCTTTTTAATGCTCTGAACGCCATCGCGGGGTTGATTCATCAAAACCCCGGCAGGGCCGAGGAAACAGTGGAGCAGTTGGCTGAAGTGTTCCGCTATACGCTGACACGCTCCGAAAACGAATGGGTGTGGCTGCGCGAGGAAATGGAGTTTGTCCGTTCCTATCTGGAAGTGGAACAGGCGCGATTCGGCGAACGATTGCAGGTAAAGATGCAGATCGAGGATGGAGTAAAGGACATAAAAATCCCAGCTATGATAGTACAAACGCTGGTTGAGAATGCCATCAAACATGGTATTGCGTCCGTGCGCGGCGTCGGAAGAGTTGAAGTCCGGGCGCAGAAAAGAGGCAATTCCGTTCAGGTCGATGTCCTGGACAACGGCCCGGGATTGCGGAGGGCGGAAGAAGCGGACGCATCGCCCGCGGAAAAATCGGGCGGCTATGGATTAAAAAACGTGCGCGATCGCCTGCGTGGGTACTTCGGCGACAGCGCGCAACTGACGCTGGGACGGGACGCGAGTAATTTGACAGTGGCGTCGGTGATGATGCCTGCCGTGACGACGGCAGAACCGGAGGCTGGAGCGTGAGTGGGAGAGCGGGAGACAAGGAGAGCGGGAGGCAAGGAGAGCGGGGGAGGGGGAGAGCGGGAGAGGGTACTTGATCAAAGGTGCAGGAGCTAAGCAGCAACTGGCAGGCGATGGCGTGAAACCTCCTCCCCCTCTCCCGCTCTCCCCCTCTCCCGCTCTCCTTGTCTCCCACTCACCCACTCTTTCTGCTTCATATCCTTCACCACGACTCCGAGGAAAGTCCATGATCCGAGTGCTACTGGTCGATGATGAGCAACCAGCCAGAGACCGGCTGCGACAACTGCTCGGTTCTTTTGACGATTTTGAGATAGTCGGTGAAGCTTCGGACGGGGACCAGGCAATGGACAAGATTTCCAGTACCCGTCCCGACCTGGTTTTTTTGGATATCCAAATGCCCGGACGCAGCGGCATCGAAGTGGCTGCGTCACTGCCGGTACCCCGGCCGAGCATAATTTTCTGTACCGCTTTTGATCGACACGCGATCGACGCATTCGAATTGCACGCCGTCGACTACCTGTTGAAGCCCGTAAATCGGACTCGTCTGGCACAAGCCGTCGAACGGATTCGCGCGCTGCCCAGCAAGGATTTCGACTCCGCTTTAAAGAAGCTCACGGACGAGCTTGATAGGGCAGTCAAAGTTCAAGCTCAACTCTTTCCCCAGGCCCTGCCACCGATGAAAACATTGGATTACTCGGCTGTGTCGAAAGCAGCTTATGGTGTGGGTGGTGACTATTATGATTTCTTGCTGTTGCGACAGCACCAACTTTGTGTCGCATTGGGGGACATCTCCGGCAAGAGCATCTCCGCCGCATTGCTTATGGCCAGCCTGCAAGCGACGCTTCGGAGCTGCGCCCCTCTGCGAGGCGCGGCCGTGGCCGAACTCCTTGCGGATATCAACCGCCTAATGTGCTCGTCAACGGACAGCAGCAAATATGCGACTTTCTTCTGCGGCCTTTATGATGATGACCGCCGCACGCTGACTTACGTGAACGCCGGACACAATCCGCCGATCTTGCTTCGAGCAGATGATTGTGTTCCAAATTCGTCATCCCAAACCGGAGCTGACACTTCTTCCGATTCTTTCGCGCGCGGCAAAAATCCGCAGGCGGTGACCCATTTGGATACAGGGGGCACGGCTGTGGGGATGTTTTGGGATTCGGTCTACCAGCAGGAAACTATACAACTGTTCCCCGGCGATACTCTGCTTCTCTTTACCGACGGCTTGACTGAGGCGGTCAACGCCGCCGGAGAGGAGTTCGGTGAAAGCCGTGCTAGAGATCTGGCGGAGGCGCACAACCAGCGCTCTGCAGCCGCACTTTCGAATTTGATTCTCGACAACTGGACAGACTTCACGGGCAATGCCCCACAGCAGGATGACTTGACGCTGGTGATTGTAAAAGTGATATGAGGTTCCAATTGGTGATGGAGTCCGGGCCACGACGCTAATGGAGCGGAGAAAAGTGCGAATGACGAAGTTCGAATGACGAATGACCAATAAGGAAGTTGCCTTCGTTGTCATTCGTCATTCGAACCTCGTCATTCGCACTTCCTCCGCCTCCGAGCCCACTCAAGACAAAGTGATGATTCATGCTCTCCTGGTCGATGATGAACAGCCGGCGCGGGACCGCTTGCGCCAACTGCTGCGGGCCTTCGATGACATTGAGATCGTGGGCGAAGCTGAGGATGGCGAGCGGGCCATCGAGAAGATTCTAGAACTGCATCCGAACCTGGTTTTTCTCGACATTCAGATGCCGGGATGCAGCGGTCTGGAAGTGGTCGGCTCTCTTCCGTCGCCGCGTCCCAAGATCATCTTCTGCACCGCTTTCGACCAGTTTGCGATAGATGCTTTCGAGCTTTCCGCCGTTGACTACCTGCTAAAACCGATAAATCGTGCCCGCCTGCGCGAAGCCATCGAGCGGGTGCGGAAGCTTTCCGCCGCCGACATGGATGGGGCATTGGAGAAGGCAAACCAGGCGGCTCGAACAGGCCCGACACGCCTTCTGGCCAAACGTGGATCGAAGTTTCGGGTCATCTCACAGCCCGAGATTCTTTACTTCACTTCTAAAGACGGCCTGACACAACTTCACACGCATGACCAGCAGTACTGGATGGAGCCAACACTGGCGGACCTGGAGAAGCGGCTGGATCCCTCCGGCTTTTGCAGAATCTCGCGCGCCGCGATCGTCAACCTGGACGCTGTTCACGAAGTGATCCCATTGATAGGCGGGCACGGTGAAGTACTGCTCAAGAACAGCGCCCGGCTCGAAGTCAGCCGCAGGAGGTTAAGGGAGCTGATCCAGAAGTTGGAGGGTTAGGCCCCGGGTGTCGGGTGTCGCGTATGGAATTACGAATGACGAATTTCGAATTACGAATGATAACGGTGACGATTTGGTTATTTAGCATTCGACATTCGAAATTCGTCATTCGTAATTCCATGCCAATTCACCATTGATTTTGCAACTCCTCGATATCAATAATTACCTTCTTTCAAGGGAGGCGAAGAGGTGGGCGTGAAGCGATTCATTTGCGGGCTTACTCTAGTGGGCGCAGTTTTCGCGGCGATGGTCGGCTGCGGCAAGAGGGAAGCGGGAGACGAACTGCAGCGAATCGGCGAAAACAGGCACCTGTATGTGGCAGTTCAGCCCGTAAATGTCCCCTTCGGTTTCAGCTCCGGCACCAAGGTCATCGGCTTTGATGCCGACTTGGCGGAAGCCATCGCCGGAAAGTTGAACGTTCCGGTCAGATGGGTCAAGAAAACTTTCGAAGAGCTATTCGACACGCTGGCTGAAAAGAAAGCCGATATAATTGTCTCCGCTATTACCATTACCGACCAGCGAAAACAAAGGTTCGCTTTCTCGGACCCGTACTTTCAATCGGGACAGATCCTCGCCGTTAGAAAAGACAATCAGAAGGAAGTCAGGAGCCTGAATGATTTGAAAGGAAAAAAAGTCGGCGTGAGCAACGAAACAACGGGTCACATGTTTGCCCAAAGCGAGCCGCGCTTGAGAGACGCCGAAATTGTAACTGCGCCCAGCATCGATTCTGCGCTGCTACGCCTGAATAACCGCGTTGTCGATGCGGTTATTGGTGACTTTCCGATCGTGGTTCACAGTGTGGAAGAAAGCTTTCCCACTCTCAGTATCGAAGGCAGGCCATTGACTAACGAGCAGTATGGGGTGGTTTTGCGCAAGGGCGAAGATCAGTTGCTGAAGATCGTCAATGAGATCGTTGAGCAATTGAAATCTCAAGGTAAGCTGGAGGAGATGGGAAAGAAATGGTTTAAGAACTGGGACAAGATTAAAAAGCTGCAAAAGGAAGTTCCCGGAAAACCACTCGGATGAAACCGTCACAATTTCTTAAATTAGTTTTCTTTTCGGGTTTGATCTCGGCAGCCGTCTTGTATTTTGCACTGCGCTGGACCGCTCCGCCTGTCTCTGAAGGCGGAGCCCTTCCAGCGCAAGTCAAGAGCGATCGCTCTGTTTCGCTCAGTGAAGACGAGCGTAACAATATTGAAATCTATAAGCGCACCAGCCCGGGGGGGGTCAATGTCACCAGCACTACCGTCGAATATGACTTCTTCTACGAGCCGGTCCCTGCGCAGGGAATTGGGTCCGGCTCGGTGATCGATTCTGAAGGGCACATTCTTACCAACAATCACGTCATTGAAGGCGCAGAGAAGCTAGAGGTGACGCTTTCTGACAAATCGAAGTACCGGGCGCGGGTGATCGGAGCGGATCCGGTGGCCGACGTGGCTGTCATAAAGATCGACGCGCCCAAAAGCAAGCTGCACCCGATTCCCTTCAGCGCGTCAGGAAATATCCAGGTAGGCCAGAAGGTACTGGCCATCGGCAATCCGTTCGGCTTGCAGCAAACTCTGACCACCGGTATTGTCAGCTCGGTGAATCGCTCCCTTCGCACAGAAAATGGAATGTTGATGAACGACCTGATACAAACAGATGCGGCCATTAACCTCGGCAACAGCGGCGGGCCATTGTTGAACACCGCCGGCGAGATCATTGGAGTCAATACCACCATTTTCAGTATTCGCGGGGGAGGGAATATCGGCATCGGATTTGCCGTAGGCGCAAGAACACTCAATCGGCTGGTGCCCCAACTGACACGTTACGGAAAGGTTGTGAGGCCGGCAATCGGAATCCGTGGCCAGCCCATTTTTGCGGAGTTGGCCGAGCTGCTGCGTCTTCCCGTCGACCACGGCGTCCTGATCATCTCGTTGGAACCGAATTCCACGGCTGATGTTTCCGGGCTCAAGGGCGCCGATCGCAGGGTGCGCATTGGAAATGTCATTATCCCGGTCGGCGGCGACATCATCGCGGAAGTCGGGGGCCAGGCAGTCAACTCTGTTCAGGATATTGATGAGGTCCTTAAAGACCGGAACCCGGGAGAAAAAGTGGATGCGGTGATTTACCGGGATGGACAGCGCCGCAAAGTCACGCTTACTTTGGCAGAAAAACAAAGTCGGAGGCTGAGGTTTTAGACCGAGTGGTTCACCGCACAAACATGCGCGTCATGGCCGCAGCCAAAAAAAGACCGATTACGACCACGAGCACGTGCACGTCCACGACTACGGGGCCGTCGGGCACACACCGTGACTTTTAAATGCGAGAGCACTTCGCTCTATAGGGTCATAATTAGCGACTTCACGATTTTTATTAACGTCGACGTAGCCGTGGTCGTTGACGTGCACGTGCTCGTGGACGTGGACGGTTTTGGCCGGCGAGCCAATCTTGTCAGAAAAAATGAATTCCAATCAGGTTGAGCAGACCTGCCCCCTCTGCGAAGGAACGGGGTGGCGGCCGGACGAGACCGGTAATTCTGTGCGCCGTTGTGAATGCAGCGTGCAGAGGGATATCGAAACCCGGCTGCGCGCCGCCCGTATTCCGGCCCGCTACCAGCACTGCATTTTGGACGACTACCACCCATACAACGAGTCGCAGGAAAAGGCGAAGAAGTTCTCCGAGAAGTTCGTCGACCAGTTTCCGCTCGTGGAAGGCGGGCTGCTCTTTACCGGAAACTGCGGAGTAGGGAAGACTCACCTGGCCATTGCTATTCTGAAGAAATTGATTGAGGAGAAAGGAGTGCGCGGGCTTTTCTACGATTTCCGCGATCTGCTGCGTGAGATTCAACACTCCTGGAATCCGGTATCTCAGTCGTCAGAGATTGAGGTGCTTCGGCCGGTCTTGGAAACGGAACTCCTGGTTCTAGATGAACTGGGCGCCAATAAGCCTACCATGTGGGTCCAGGACACGATGACGCACATCATCAATTCCCGTTATAACGATAAGCTCATCACGATTTTTACGTCGAACTTTCCGGATGAGAAAGGAGATGCCCCGCACCGTTCCCAGGAGGGACCAACAAAACGGGAGGAGACGCTGACCGATCGCGTGGGTATCAGGCTGCGCAGCCGTCTCTATGAGATGTGCAAGCTGGTAGAGATCTACGGCGAGGATTTCCGCAAGAGTGTCCGCCAGGCCGGTTATCGATTTTAGTAGGATTATCTCGAAAGCGCGAAAAATAATGGGAAGAAAGTTTGCGGCCTTT
>DASYPF010000334.1:0-7746 GCA_036006905.1 Acidobacteriota bacterium | reverse complement strand
CGACTTCAAGCCGTCCCGCAGTTCTTGGTCAGTGGGTGAGGTGGCGCATCACGTCGGGCTTACTGAAGATTTCCTGATCCGAAGCGCAGGGGAAATCCTGAGCAGCGCTGGCGAAGGAGGAAGGGTGACAAAGAAAGTCAGCCTGGATCAGTTGCCGCTGGGACCGCAGTTTGTGCCGCATTCCGTTCTGCGTCTCCCGTTTGTGCTGGGTCCGATAACTTTAATGTCAAGGGTGACGCCTCGATTCGTGCAGTCGGTTATTCTGGCAAACCCTCTGATCAAAGCCAGAACGGCGCCGCAGCTTGAGCCGCGAGCTGAAATTCCACGGCGTGAGCTTTTAGGATTTCTCGCGCGGGTGCGGCGCTCGACCCTGTCGACCCTGGAGGCAGTTAAGGATCGGGATCTTTCTCAGTTTTGTTGGCGGCACCCGCTCATGGGCAGCCAGGATATTTATGGTGTTGTGGATCTGATGGCCAGCCATGATCAGCGTCACGAGCGCCAGATTGACCGGATAACGAGACATCCCCGGTTTCCAAAGTCATAACATGGATTGTTCCATGCTTTTTCCGGGCGACCTGGGAGCGCACGCTTCCAGCGTGCTTTTTGCGAACCGAAGAGCACGCAAGATGCGTGCGCTCCCAGACCGGGCTGACTGAGCCGGGCGCGGAGAACCAATGTTCAAGATCGGCTACGTTCACGATCACGCCCACGTCCACGTCGACGTCCACGTGATCGTGGTCGTGAACGTCGACGTTGACGGTTTTAAATCCCCACAGCCCCATTGGAACAGAGTTCGCCATGAATGATATTGGAGTTGCACTTGTTGGACACATTGGCCCCCTCGCTCGCGTGACTGCAGAAATCCTCGAGCGGGGTGGACACCGAACCCTGCTCGTTGAATTTCCGAAGACCCCTAACAGCCTGGAATCCTTCAGGGCTTCAAGGGTCATCTGCTTTCCATTCCCTCCAGGAATGACGCGGCAGAATGGCTGGTTTACCGCCGAGCTCTCCTATCTGGAGACTGTATTAGGTTGGGCCGGCAGCTCGGGGGTTGCACGGGCCGTGCTTCGCAGTCATGCATTCGTCTATGGTTCGAGCGTGAAGAATCCCGGTTTGATGCGCGAAGACCGTGTTTCGCTTTTGCCCAAGGATTCTCTGGAACGCCGATGGCTGCGCGCCGAGGAGCTCTTGTGGAAGGCTGCGGAGTCTTCCTTGAATTTGTCGGCCGCCGCTGTGCGTCTGACGAATATTCTGAGCCCTGAAGAAGGGGATTTCATTACCCGGCAATTGACAAGATGGATTGCCTGGCCGTTGGCCGGACACGATCCTCGCGTGCAGTTTCTCAGTCTTGCCGACGCGGCAGGCGCTCTTGCCGCCGCGGTCCTGGCCGATGCGTCCGGCGTCTTCAATATCTCCGCAGAGGGAACCGTATCGTTCCGAGATGCGCTGCGGTCAGCAGCGCCGCTGCGAATTCCAGTAGGCGGGCTATTGCAGGCTCCGGTGCGCAGCCTGCTGTGGAGAGCCGGCGTTGCGAAATTCCCGGGTGAGAGTTGCGAGCAGATTCGCTACAACTGGACCGTTTCGTCGGAGAAGGCACGGAGAGAATTTGGTTTTGAGCCCCGGTCAAACACGCTTCAGGCCCTTAAGCAGTTCCTGCAGACCTTGCCGCGCAGCAAGCCCGGCAGGATCCGGCGGGATTATGACGATTTCGGCCTCAATCCCGAATATCTGGCCGCATGGGAAGCCTGGTTTAATTTTTTGCGAAAGATCTATTGGCGAGTGGAGGCAGAGGGTTTCGACAATGTGCCGGCCACAGGACCCGCCATGCTGGTAGCCAATCACCGCGGTTTTATGCCTTTTGATGGAGTGATCCATCGCTCGATCATTCTGGAGCACAGAAAGCGCCACGTTCGGTTCTTGGTCATCCCTTCGCTTTTCAAGTTTCCTTTTCTGTCGGATTTCTTGATTCGACAAGGCGGAGTGGTGGCCAGTCAGGAGAATGCGAAATTGCTGTTCGACCGGCGTGAGCTGGTGGGAATATTTCCCGAAGGCATTAGCGGTGCATTCCGAATGTACAAGGGCGCCTACAAACTGGGAGAATTCGGAAAAGACGCTTTCGCCAAGATAGCCATCATCAATGGAGTGCCTATCGTTCCGGCAGCGGCCATTGGCCACGTGGAAATCTTTCCCATTCTCGCCAGGATCAACAGTTCGGCGGTAACGCGATTGACCGGTTGGCCATTCCTGCCCGTTACTCCCACCTTTCCTTTGTTGCCTGTTCCGCTGCCGACAAAATGGCACATTCGTTATCTAGAGCCGATACCGGTAGGCAACTTGCGGCCGTCGGACGCTGAAAATAGGGGGCTGGTCAAGGACTTTTCGCGCCATGTGAAGGACATACTCCAGCGAAATATCGATGAGATGCTGGCCCGCCGCAAGCGCATTTTCTTTGGCAACATTTTTGAGCGTTCTGCGGGCGCCCGCGAGGAAGGTTCCACTTCTCTACAAGAGTAATGCTGTTTTTACAGTACGTCACGCGCGCGGTCCAAGTCGCCTGGATTTGTCTGCGACATCTTGCAGCGATACTAAAGGATCGCATGCTGAAGCGGCCTGGTCTGAGCGGGCCCGAACATCTCCGCATCGCGCTGGAGGAGATGGGCGGCAGCTTTCTGAAATTCGGCCAGATTCTCTCTCTCCAAATTGATTTGCTCCCCCGCGAATACTGTGACGCTCTACTGGACTTGCTTGATCGCGTGCCGCCATTTTCTTCTCAGGATGTGAAGAAAGTATTTCAGGAGGAGCGTGGCAGCCCCCCGGAAATGCTGTACTCAGAATTTGATTATCGCCCCGTCGCGGCTGCTTCCATCGGACAAGTACATCGCGCAATGCTGAAGGACCGCACGCCCGTGGCTGTCAAAGTGCAGCGGCCTGGGGCACGTCAAACCTTCATGCGGGATGCGACGCTGCTGAACACCTTCGTTAAGGTAGTTTTTTTTCTTAGAATTCGGACCCTATATTTTTTGCGTGATCCAGTCAGCGAGTTTAATGAATGGATCGAGGACGAGCTCGATTACCGCCGTGAAGCCAGCTACGCCGATATGTTGGAAAAGAACGCCCAGCAGACACCCGGTGAGAGAGTGCCCCGGATCCACTGGCCACTGACTACTGCTCGCGTGCTCACCATGGATTTTCTCAGCGGCTACAGCGTGTTGGAATATCTTCGGCTCCGCGCGACGGGAGATCAAAAGGGCTTGCGAGAACTGAAAGCGATCGGGTTTGAGCCTTCCGTTTTTGTTTCCAATGTGATTACCAATTTCGTGAGCGACGTGCTCCGGTTCGGAGTTTTTCACGCCGATCTTCACCCTGCGAACCTCATGATCTTGCCCAACAACGTCGTTGGTTACGTGGATTTTGGGATTGTTGGCACTCTTACTTCTGAAGCCAGACGAAAGGTGATTCAACTGACGCTCGCCTTCGTCCGGGGAAAGACAGAAGACATTTACTTGAGCTTTCTCGATATCTCCACGTTGACTGAGGAGGCCGACCTTCGGGGCTTTCAGCGTGAATTGGAGAAGCGCAGCAGGAGTTGGTACCAGGAACCGGCCATCGGCGGTGTTCCGCGGCTGGGAATCAGCTTCAACCTGGCCATGATAGACCTGCTTCGGATGTGCCGTTCTTATGGGCTGCTGCCCAATCGGGAGATGATCAAGTATATACGGGCTGTAGTCCTTGCCGATGGCCTCGTGTCGCGACTCGCGCCGGGCTTGGATTACGGCACGAAGCTGGCGAAGTTGTGCGAGGACTACATTACCAGTGAGGTTCAAAGTCAGATCCTCTCGCCCGAATTCGGATTGACCTTTCTGGCAGATTTATCCGGCTGGCTTCAGGAGGGCCCGACTTCGATTTTGCGGGCGCTTGAATTGCTGAAGCGGCGCCAACTGCGAGTGCAGGCATATCTGACTCAACGCGAAAGGGGGAGCAGCGTGATCCGCCTGCAGGCCCTCTCTGCAGGCGCCGTCTGGTTCGTCGTGGCAATCTCTCTGGGTTTGGGCTGGAAGCGAGCTTCAACCAGTGCTTCTTTGCTGCCGGTTTATGTTGCTGTTGTGTTTCTGGTGTTGTGGAGCGGATGGTTGATTTATCTGCTGTGGCGGTTGGCGAAGAATATAGCCGCAAATGAACGCGGGTGAAGAAGCCCGCAGCCTAGCGCAAGCGATAAAATAGAGGATAGTTATTTGTAGACAACCGATCGGGAACAGGCTATCTTACCGGCTGATTTTAATCATCAATGGCGTTTAAGGGTGGTTTCGGAAAGGGGTAAGTCGCCGTCTCCAAACTCTTGATTCTTCGTTATAGGATAATAATCAGGCGCCGGAAAAATTCCTTGGGAGGCTTAATATGGAAAAGTTAATCGTCTCGATGATGCGTTTCTCCACTGCGATTACTCTGTTTGGCATGGAGCAGCTCGAGAACGCCATGAATACGGTCAGCGGAGGAGAAGATCTCTCCAAGAGCATCGACAAATTTCGGCAGACTCTGGATTCCTTTACAAACGCGGTGGTGAAGGAGATCGATCAGAAGAAGCGAGAGACTCTAAATTCGGTTACCGGCATGTCTGAGGAGGCGGTGCATCGAACATTTGAAGGAATGACCGTAATCGATCCGAGAGAGGTACTCCGGACAACCTCAGAGTTGGTTAAGAAGACATCAGACTCTGTCGCCGATCTGGTCACCAAGAGCGCTGAATCGGTGGAAGAGACGCTGGAAACGGAACCGGAGGCGGCGGCTGATGCCCTTTCCAAGTCTAAGGGCAAACAAAGCAAGTAATCTTGATTCGGACCACTTGCAAGCGAATGTATCGAGCCGTCAACGGCGACCGGCAATTCAGCAAAGCACACGGAAGAGCGCGATTGGCGCAACTTGGCTGAAATACGACCTCCTTGCTTCTCGTCCGCTCAGTTTCGACAGGCCTGATCACCGCTTTTCGTCTTTGCAACGAGCCTCTCGCTTCAATCTCGCCTTGAAGGAGCTGGGAGGATTGTTTGCCGTCTTTGGGCGGTTCCTGATCGGGCGGGCGGACCTTCTGCCAAGCTCTCATTTGCGGAAGCTGCGCGAGATTCGATTCCCTCGATTCGAATTTCCGGCTCTCGATATCCTGGGACGCGAACTCAGCGGGCGCGTCTCTGCACCTGAGCGCCTTTATTCTGCTCCCTATTCAGAAACCTATCGGGCTCTCTATCGAGACCACAGTGTCGTTGTTGAGGTTTTTCGCGCGGCCGCGGCTGAATTGAAGGAAGATTCCTGGGAGGATTTCCGCTCCGGCATCAGACTTCTCGGTGATGTTGTAGAGTACCGCGTGGCTTCCGAACAGGTAGTCGATGAATTCCACCAATGGCTCGTGCTACAGGCCGATATCGGGCGGAAGCGGAGGATCCTTCGCAATCTGGAAAACGCGCCGGCAACCTGTGCCTCGCGGTTCCCCATCTTGATACCGGAGCTGCAATCATCCTCGATCCTCGCATACCAGTGGCTTAACGGCCGAGCTCTCGAGTTGGAATCGGCCCCGGATAGGCCCCAAAGTCATAGTGAACTACAGTTGCTGGTGGAGGCGCTTCTCGAGCAGCCCCTGTTTCTTTCTCTCTTGGCTGCGGATTTTGACACCTCCCACTTGGTGCGGTTGGAGGATGGAAGAATCGGATTTCAGGTTTTGCCGGCATTGGTTTCTATCCCGCCAGAATGGAATTTGGCATTGATTCAGTACATGGCATCGCTGGCGAGCGGCGACAATTCCCGCGCGGTGCATTCGCTGTCGCACATCGTGAAGGGAGCGCGCCCCGTTGCGGCTGAGCAGCTTCTGTGGCAAGCCTTCTCGTCTTTACAGCCGGAATTAAAAGTGAATCTTGCCACACCCGCCACCATCGGCGCGCTGGAAAACTTTTGGCGGGCCGTGACGGCGTCCGGCCTGCAATCTCCGCTGGTACTTCAGCTTTTCCATCGACAGCTTGCCGTTTTGGGACAGTACAACGGCGAGATAGCCCCAGGGGCCGATCTTTTCTCTGAATCGATTTGGCCGGTGATGGGGCGGATACTGCGATTTCGTCTTTCACAAATCGCTTCTCTGGAAAGGGCCCGCGAGTGGTTCGTGGGGGGCAGCCTGTTGTTCCTGGAAACAGCACGCCAGGGAGCGCTCGCATTGGAGCAGTTGCGCGATAACGATGTTTCGCTGGTAGTAGACGCAGGTGAAAAGCATCCGGGAGAACGCGTGCAGAACCGCCGCGTGATTGCTCTGGTAGTTTCTGGTGTTTTGCTTGCTGTGTTTCTCCTGGCTTTGCAAACCGCTTTTGGCGTTCCCGCCCTGAAGCTGGAAATAATGGCCAGCGCCGTTGCGGCGCTTGCAGGTATCTTCTTATTCACCCTTATTGCCAGATTGAATTAACCATGTCATTCCTTCGCCCCAGCAAGTCTGCCTCCGCGGTATTGAAGTGCGATGCCGGCTTGATTTACGAAACACTGATCGATTACGACAACTATTTTGAATGGCTTCCCTTCGTTTCGCATTCGAAATTGCTGGCCAAAGAAGGCGATCTGGCCATCGCTGAGTTTGAACTTTTATCACAGCGGCATACTAAATTTGCCGTCGAATGTATTCACACTAAGAACAAATCGGTGATGATCCGCAAGATCGCCGGCGATGTTCCGCTCCATGAGGTTGTCTGGTCGTTGACCCCTTCGGGTGAAAGCACGGAAGTGTCGCTGAAAATGACCCGCGAGCGTACCTGGAAGGAATTCATTCCCGGCTTCCCCAGGCTTGCCACCGGTGACAAGTACCTGGCGGCTTTGAAATCGCGGGCCGCCATGTTCTCCAGTGATTTCGTCCTGGACGGTGAGGTCGGGGAGAAAATAATGGAAGTTTTCGAGACCGACGACGGACTGGATTTGTGGATTCTCGGGAAAAAATATGCGCTGAAAGCAGCGAATGGGGAAAAACGATGATCAAGGCAGTTCTTAATGTTGAAGCCCCGCGACAGCATGTCTATTCGATTCTGACTGATTTTTCTCATTACAGCCAGTGGTTGCCAGGATGCGTTGAATCCAAAGTGGTCTCGAGCAGCGGAAATACCGTAGATATGGAAGTCACGGTGACCGGGATAAAGACGATGACGATGGGTCTGCGCTACGAGATGCAACCGGATCAATTTTTGAATTTTCGCATGATTAAGGGGAAAGAACTGAAAGCCTATTCGGGATCCTGGAAACTCATGGACTCGGCGGACGGAAGCGGGACAGTGGTCATGGGAGAAATGGAAATGGAGGCCAGTGTCCCGGCTTTCATGCTCAACCGGATGGCGAAGAAAGCGATCGATGACGCGGGCGAAGCGCTCAAGAAGCGTGCCCGCTTGTTGCCTGCCCCCCCAGCTAAAGCCCCGGCGCCGGCAGAAATCCTTCCGGGCGTGGTAGCACCCAAGGCCAGGCCCCGCAGGTCAAAACGCGTCCTGCACGTGATGAGAATTCCGGGCGGCTACCGTGTGTGGGTAATGGGAGAAGCGTTCTTTCTCCAGGACAAAGTCCGCAAATGAACGCAGCCGCAAATGAACGGGAAAGAACTACGGCCGCAAATGGACGCGAATTCTTGCAGGCGCCTAGCCCGGATTATGCACAAACGTTCACCACAGAGGCACAAAGAGCACAAAGTTAGCACAGAGAGCCGGGCTGAAGCTTGAAGTATGAAGACTCGTCAAAACGCAGAGT
>DASYPF010000333.1:0-6660 GCA_036006905.1 Acidobacteriota bacterium | reverse complement strand
AACGCAAGGCACTTGTTTGATTCCTCCGGAAACCTGTAACGTATAACCTTTGATGAAACGCGACAAGAAACCCTCCTTACTCGAGCAGGTCCAGGAACGCGTACTGGTGTGCGACGGCGCGATGGGGACAATACTTTACTCCAAGGGGTTTTACATCAATCGCTGCTTTGACGAGTTGAACCTCTCCCATTCCGGCACGGTCAAGGAAATCCATCGTGAATATTTGAAAGCAGGCGCCGAAATACTGGAGACAAACACGTTCGGCGCAAACCGGATCAAGCTTGAGGGCCACGCTTATGGAAAGGATCTGTTGGAAATCAATCGAAGTGGCGTGAAACTGGCCCAGGAAGCGATTCAGGAAACCGGATCCGATGGCGTCTGGATTGCAGGGTCGATCGGACCTCTGGGAATTCGCATCGAGCCCTGGGGGGCTTTCTCACTGGAAGAGGCGCGCGAAGTCTTCAGAGAACAGGCTGAGGCGCTGGCCGACGCTGGAGTGGATTGCCTGATCCTGGAAACTTTCTCCGACTTGAACGAAATGCACCAGGCCATTCTGGGAGCCCGCGTGGCCGCCGATCTGCCCATCATCGCGCAGATGACCTTGGAAGATGACGGCAATAGCTTGTTTGGGACTTCGCCCGAAGTCTTCACGGCCCGTCTGGATGAGTGGGGGGCTGATATCATCGGAGTTAACTGCAGTGTCGGGCCCCAAGTGATGCTGTCGGCGCTGGAGTGTATGGCAAAGGCCACCAGCAAGAAACTTTCGGCGCAGCCTAATGCCGGCGTGCCCCGCAGTGTGGAGGGGCGCAACATATACCTTTGTTCTCCCGAATACATGGCCAAGTACGCCAAACGCTTCATTCATGCAGGAGCGAAGATTGTGGGAGGTTGCTGCGGCACCACGCCGGAACACATTCGGGCGATACGAAAAGCGGTGCAATCTGTTTCGCCCGCGGCGCGGAAAGTTGTAGCTGTCGCTGTGGTGGAAAAGAAACCCGCAGTTCCGCCGGTCCCAGTTGGGCAGAAATCCCAGTTGGCGCGAAAGATCTCTCGAGGGGAATTCATCGTTACAGTCGAGCTGACGCCACCGCGAGGATGTGACACGCAAAAGGCAATTGAAAATGCAAGCTTCCTGCAAGAGCGGGGCATTGATGCCATCAATGTGCCCGATGGACCGCGGGCCAGCGCGCGGCTGAGCGCGCAGTACCTGGCGATCATCCTGCAGCAGGAAGCCGGGATTGAGACGATCCTGCATTACTGCTGCCGAGATCGCAATCTGCTTGGAATGCAAAGCGATCTGCTGGGGGCTTACGCCATCGGTGTGAAGAACATTCTGGCAATTACTGGGGACCCGCCCAAGCTGGGCGATTATCCGGACGCTACAGCGGTCTTTGACGTTGATTCCATCGGCCTGACCAATATTCTGACCAATCTTAACAAAGGGTTTGACGTCGGAGGAAATTCAATCGGCAAGCCGACAGCTTTTTATATCGGTGTGGGCGCCAATCCCACTGCCTTAAATTTGGACCTGGAGCTGAAGCGTTTGCAATACAAGGTAGAAGCAGGGGCGGAGTTTGCCATCACGCAGCCGGTGTTTGATGTTGAAAAATTGCTGCAGTTCTTAGAGCGAATTGAGCCCTTCAGAATTCCCGTGATCGCGGGCCTCTGGCCTCTCGTCAGTTACCGCAACGCCGAGTTCATGAATAACGAGGTCCCGGGGGTCACGGTCCCTTCCGAGATTATGGAGCGAATGCGCAAGGCGGGTTCTGGCGAAAAAGCGCAGCAAGAAGGGATCACCATTGCTCGAGAAGCGCTGCGCCGAATTCGACCCTATGTTGTCGGCGTGCAGATCAGCGCTCCGTTTGGACGGGTCGATTCGGTGATGGAAGTCCTCAAAGATTAGGTCGCAGGTCGCAAGCCGCAGGTCGAAAGTCGAATATGAATTTGGACCGAGCTATGGGGCACGCCCGAGCGGTCACGAGCTTTGGATCTGTCTGACCTTCGACCTTCGACTTGCGACCTGCGACTTGGAAGTTCGAAGTGCGAATGACGGGGTTTGGCGCCGCGAATGGACGCGTATGAACGCAAATCTTTTGAAGTAGGACACGGATTAACACAGAAAACACGGACTTAGCACCGAGGCCCCAGGGGGCACGCCAAATCGCCGTTCATTGAAAAACCGGAGTTGCCCCCTGGGGTCTCGGGGCTTAATCTGTGTACTCTGCAATACTATTTGGTGAAATCTTGCGCGTTCGACAAGATTTGGCGCTGAACAGCCGACCACGTTCACGTTCACGAGCACGTCAACGTCCACGACTACGGCCAATCGAATCGTGAGCGATTGTTATTTTTCGTCTGCGTGGGCGTGGACGTGCTCGTGAACGTGGTCGTGATCGGCTTTTATTGAGTTGCGGCTCCGCCGCGCTAGGTTATCTGTGTCCTATTTTCAAGATTCGCGTTCATACGCGTCCATTCGCGGCGCTAAACCCCGTCACTCGCACTTCGAACTTCGCACTTCGCACTTTCCTACTTCCAGCGAAACTCAACGGCGCCGATGCCGCTCTTTACCTCGAAGCTCAATCGGTGTGCTGCTTTGTCATAGTTGTTGCTGCGGTAGGTGTCCGAACTCTCCTTTTGAAAATCCCGCAGCGACAGCCCAGTCAAGAAGTTTTTGCTGGCGCGCACTTCGGCCCCCACGCTGGTAGGAAGCACGACGTTGATGGCTCCAATGCCGACTTTGAGATCCAGGCTGGCGTCGCGAGTCCAGTCTCCGGTAAAGTCCAGATTCGCTTCTCCCACTCCCCCTACAAACCGCAGGTCCTGAATGTTTAGATTGCCCAATCCCAGCGCGCTGAACTCTCCGACGCCGCTTTTCAGCTCCACGTTATGGCACACTTCTCGATTGGGCGCAGTCACCGTCACTTTCACTTCCCCCACGCCTGAAATCAGCGTCAGATCCCGAATTTTCAGGTTGGTCAGATCAATTCGGTTTTCTCCTACGCCGGTCTTGACGTGCAGGTCGAGAGGCACATTGCGGCTGAAGCGAAATTCGCCTCGATTCCTGTCATTAGAGCCGATCGATCCTTTGAGCTGGCGCAAGTTGAATCGAAAGTCTATGGCAGACTCGCCGCTTGCTTCCAGATCGGGCTCATAACGATTCTGATTGTATTCGATGTTGACTTGATAGGCGGATTTGTCCCCTTCAGGAAGCGCGTCCAGCTCCATCTCGCCGATAGGGAATTCCAAGCTTGCGCGAATTTCGTTCGCCTGCTTGAGATCTTGCCGGCGGGAAAAACTCTGGTACGACGCGGGAGTTCGGTCTTCCCCAATGAAGGTGCAGGCGCCCATCAGCAGAGCCAGCGGAACCGCCCATCGAAAAAGGTTGGTGTGTGAGAAAAATTCCAGGCTTGCCCTCATGGTAATCGCTCCAAGTGGATTTTGCTGCGCGTGCCCTGCAACCGAATTTGCGGCCCGCCCCCGTTCAAAGCCCCTTTCAAAGTCACGTCTTTTTCTTCCTGCGTCACTTTCAGTTTTTCTGTCAGGTTGTTGTCAATCGACCCTAAGGTTGCCGCTATGTCAAGCGTGGCACGCGCCTTCTCTGAAAGCCGAAGGAGGATATCGCCGTTTTCATTGGTGACCCGGACGGGAGCGTGCAGCACTTCGGGAGCAGTTAAACGAACATCTCCGTTGCGCGTGGAGACATCTACCGAGCCTGTGAAGGAGCTGATTTCGACGTCGCGCAGCGAAGTTGCAACACGGATCGGGCCTTCCACTTCATCCAGTGAAATGCGAACGGCATCGCCGGAAATACTGATCCCTTGCCGGAGAGTTTCCGCCTTCACCGAATTGTGTTTGGCGTCCACCGAAGCGGCTGACTTGAGATTGATCAGGACGATGTCTCCGTAGTCATTCTCGATACGTACCGGTCCGGCGACTTCTTCCAGCTCCAATTTTCGATGACTATTGTGGACTTCACACTTACCTTTAACCTTCTCCAGTTTGACGCTGGAGTTAGGCGCGTCGACGAAAAGATCCTTATCGACGCCGCTTATCTGGATCGAGGCGTGCCTGCTGGAGATGCGCACCGAGCCGTGGATATTTTCAAGAGACACAGACTGATCACTGTTTTCCACTTCCAGGTTTCCAGTGACCTCGCCCACGACTACATCTCCACGATGCGCGCTGATCCGCACATTGCCTTTAACTTGCCGCACTGAGACGCGGTCAAATCTGGCGTTGATCTCGACGGGAGCATTAACAGACTCGACGCGCACCGGCCCAAAGCTATTGTTGATAGTGCAGGCGCCTTCCAGTTGCGCGGCGTCGACGGAACCGTAGGCGTTTTCCAGCATGATCGCGGCCTTCTGAGGGATCTGCAACTCCAGGTGAGTCTTGAAACGATAGTTCCGGTTCTCCAGCTCTTTTCGGTTGACGCGCAGGCTGAAGTCTCCAGAGCCTTCTCCTACAAGCTGGATCTGGTCGGCTATCTCTTTTGCCTTGCGGTCGTCCTCCTGGTACACGACCTTCTCAATGCGGACTGTCACTTCGTTGCCTGGGCCGCGAGTGACATGGATGTTGCCAAAACGGTTGAGGATCGAAATTTTCACCGGCCGCACGTTAAAATGCTTCTCTTCAGTAAACGTAAAGGAAGGTCCCACGAACGGATTGTTCGGGCCTCTGACCCACCATGGGCCCATCCACGGACCGAGGTCCGGAGGAACTTGAGCCGCGCCTAAGCCGACCAGAATAATGAGCAGGACTCCAAGAACTTCGCCAAAGCGAAATTGCGCCCGGCCTTTGAGTCGGTAAAAATCCATGATCTTGGCGAGGCCGATCAGAATCAAAAGCGCCGGCCAGAACCTTCCCGCGAACTGAAACCCGTTAAACCATCCGCGCGCATGGCAGAACCAGGCGATAGCAATAAAGATGAACAAGCTGCTGATGACCAGCTTCCCGCGGCGGCGTACTCCCTGCAATGCCTGTTCGGGCGTGTAGGAGAAATAGCGCCACAAGGACGATATTCCGATGGCTGCCAGAAGCAACGGACCGACGAAATGCCATGGCGCGGTCCATATCTCCCAGTGATAGAGGCTGCCAACAAACAGCAATAAGCCGATGGCCACAAGGGTCAGCCCTAGAATCAAGGGCAGGCGATTCGGCTGGGCTTCAGCAGGCAAAGGAGTTTCCATAGAGATTACCTAAAGTTCCTTGGGGCGGGTTGGCGCATTTGACTGATGCGTCTGGATTGGCGGCGCCGTTTTCTGTTTCTGGTAATGATCGTAGATCAAGTACAGGCCGAGGAAAACAAACGCCAGCGGCCAAAACCTCCCGACAAAATCGAAGCTGACCCAATTGAGATTCTTGATGAAGAACAAGCAGCCAAGCACAATCAAGGCAGCACCCCATATGGGAGCATTGAGCGGTTTCTCTATGGGTTCGACTGGAGTTTCCGACAGGCGTCGCCTTAGAATTTCCTGTGCGCTCCGGTAAGCATCAATGATGGAAAACACCCAAAATGAGAAGGCAGCGAAACCGAAGACGTCAGGTCCGTGATCGGCCAGAGTTATCAGCACGGCAAACATCGCAAAGTGAGCCAGAGCCTTGTTGTACTGCCGGTTGTAAACCGCTCCCATGCCGGGAACGACGGCAAATAAGGCGGCGCGTTTGGGATTAACCAGGTCTGGCCCGGCAGCCACCGCCAGCCGCGCCAGTTCGGCGCCCTGGACCAGGCAATCCTGGCAGTAGACATTCCCTTTAATCGTGTGAGAGCAATTCGCGCACAATAATCGGCTGCAGGCGCTGCAACTATGTACTGAATCCTCAGTGGGATGGTAGAAACATTTCATAGACACTGCCTCGTGTTTTGTTGGGCTTCAGACACGGCATACTGCGTCGCTAAGCCCCTGGGTAGAAGAGATTTCTTGCTTGGCTTTCCCGGACCTTCCTTTTGCTTCGGAGCTCCCGGTTCGGTCGTGCCGCCTGGCTTCTCCTTTTTTTCGGGCTGCTTCCCCTGGATTTCATTGTAGTTTCGGAACAACGCGGTAATGATGTGATAATCGAGCCGGCCGGCCCAGTCGGTACGCCACATGTACAGCTCGGCTCGGGCTTCCTTGGTCCATTGATTGAATTCCAGCATGCGCCGGTAGAGGCGATGCGAAAAATTGTCGGCCCGTTTGTACATGACGCTGGGCCGGAAGTCGGAAGCGTTAATGCCTGAAAATCCGGGGCCGAGCAGGCTGACTGTCATACAGAGTGTGACAAACATGAGCGCCGTCGCTGCCGCGAACCGCTGTGTCAGGAAAGGCCTGAACGTAGGCGCCACGATTGCCTGCCAGAACGAGTGGCGCTGCTGAATGCCGCTGGTCTTTTCCAGGATAGAGACGAGGAGGCGTTCGGGCGGCTCGAATTCGGGAAAACCCTGCAGATCATCGACCAGCCGGGCTACTTCCTGAAAAAGCAACTGGCAGTGCGGGCACTTCTGGCGGTGCTGCTCAACCTCAGCGGCAACGCGCCGGTCGAGTGTGCCATCAGCGTAGTCGGTCAGTAAATTTTCAAAATCAGCGCAAGTCATCGTTTTAAGCCCCAGCCTTCGACTCTGTGCCCTTCGATTGCGGATTGTAGACTCCCCAATTGCGGATTGCGGATTTCGGATTGCGGATT
>DASYPF010000332.1:0-8752 GCA_036006905.1 Acidobacteriota bacterium | reverse complement strand
CTAGAACGCTACCTTCCAAGGCGTGAGTTCCTGTGGCGCAACTCCTCCGCTTCTAAGTCGAAATCAATCCGACCGGGCAGTCGCAGCAGTCGTTGCTTTTTGCGGCGCCGGATCTCTCCTCGCGCCGCTATGCGCACGGCTTCCGATTTGTTGCGCGCGCCGGTTTCCTTCATCAGCGTTTCCACTAAACCTTTTTCGACCGATACGGTAGTCTTCATATCGCAAGTATAGCATAAATGTTTGGCATTTATTTATCGCAAATGAAGCATGAATATGCTTTCCGAAGATGACGTTTCTGAGCACGTCGGCAGGGCGCAGGCATTCTAGTTTATGTTTCCGCGGTTCAGTATACGCGGCCAGTCTCCTGATAAGGTGTTAGAATTAGGACTGTGCATTCTGTTTTTCTAATCAGGCAACCTCCCAGCCGCGGCAATATCCGTCCCCACACTGCTTGCATGGTCCCATCACTAGCGTTCTCGCTCTTGCTCACAATAACCGCGGCTTTCCCTGGCATCGAGGGTGCTCGATCCGAGTTCGCTTGTGACGATGATCGCCCTCAAGCTCTTCATTCGCATCAACCGGGCTACCGCGAGAAAGATCCAACCACCGTCCACGAAATGGATATGATGAGCACCATTACCGGCGGCC
Organism: Acidobacteriota bacterium; assembly: GCA_036006905.1. Classification (GTDB taxonomy): domain Bacteria; phylum Acidobacteriota; class UBA6911; order JACQSX01; family JACQSX01; genus DASXTB01. Next base: position 8,104 of record DASYPF010000332.1, on the reverse strand, counting down.
CTTTCCGGTCCATGCAAGCGATCGGCTCCGGAACCAGTCTGCTTCCATCCACCACCCCCGCCTCCATGAAGCATTGGATGAAACGAGACTGGATGTTGATGCTCCACGGAGAATTCAAGGCAGGCTTCAATCATCAGGGTGGGCCTCGCGGCGTCAACAAGGCGGAATCACAAAACTGGCTGATGCTGATGGCCGAAAGGCCAATCGGGCCGGGGCGTTTGATGCTGCGTGGAATGTTCTCAGCCGAGCCCTGGACTGCGCCGAATGGAGGCTTTCCTCAGCTTTTCCAAACGGGGGAAACGTATCAGGGCGCCCCCATAGTCGATGCGCAGCATCCGCACGATCTCTTTATGGAACTTGCAGCTAACTACTCGGTGGCACTGTCGGAACGAATTGCGCTCAACGTTTACGGCGGACCGGTGGGCGAACCTGCGCTTGGACCGGTAGCCTTCATGCATCGTGCCTCAGCAGCGGAAAATCCAGCCTCGCCCCTCGGGCATCACCTGCAGGACTCAACCCACATTACCCATGGCGTAGTGACCGCCGGAGCGACGCTGTGGCGCGCCAAAATAGAGGGTTCTGTCTTTCGTGGAGCTGAGCCGGACGAAAACCGCAAAGATATCGAGATGGGCAGATTGGATTCATGGAGCGGACGAATCTGGCTCACGCCGACGAAAGATTGGGTGATGCAGGCTTCCTCCGGCTATCTGACCAAGCCAGATGCTTATCAGTTATATGACATAGGCCGGACGACCGCGTCGATTAGCCACAATCTTTCCTGGGAGAAGGGCAATTGGGCGACGACCGTGGTCTGGGGGCGCGATAAGCTTGTCCCAGGAAAGGACAGTTGTTTTGGCTGCCGATTTGACAGGGCCAGCGCCCTTGTTATGGGGCTATCTCCTAAGGAGCCGACTCCATCTCCTCCTCTTCCCCTACACAACCATCGAGTCCTGGATAAGCTTAATTCTTACTTACTGGAATCCACCGCCAACTTTCTTGACAAGAACTACTTTTATACGAGGCTTGAACTGGTCGACAAAACGGGGCTCTCGCGAAACAACGTATTTGGTCGACTTGGATTTGCCGTTCCGGGTGAGCTTCAGTTGCAATTGCAAAATCCTGACCGCCTTCCCTTTCATTTTCTCCCCAACTATGCCGCTGGCAGAGTCGGCGCCGTTACCATCGGGGGTGTCCGCGATATCTGGGACTACGGGTTACGAGTGGGAATAGGTGCCGATGTGACTTTTTACCACGTGCTTGAGGAAGTGAAATCAATCTACGGGTCAAACCCGAGAAGCTTTCACGTCTTTCTGCGCGTGCGGCCTGGCAAAATCTATTAACCTCGCATAGAAGTCTTCCGCTCTTAGTTTCTTGTAACAAAACTTCTATCTAGTTTCTGTCGCAAAATCCCACCAGCGTCAGAGCCCGGAGCGTCAGCGACGGGTCCAGCCAAAGTAACAACGTCTGCCAGACGAAGGTTTGGATCACCGACTTATTCCGGCGGGACCCGTCGCTTACGCTCCGGGCTCTGACGTTTTTGGGCTCTGACGTTTTCGGCGCTGCTGGCCTGGAAAAACTTGAAGGCCCTGAAACCCAAAGGTATACTTAACTTCGCTTTGGAGCATCTGACCATGTGGCTGGCCAATAGATCCGTGAAGCTGAAGCTGGGAGTGTTCTTCCTAGCGGCAGCGATGGTAGTGGCTTTTACTGCCGAATATCGTCACCTGATCGAAGAGTCTGCTGCGCACCTTTACAGCCAAGCAGACGCCCAGGGGAAAACAAAGCCCTCCCACAATTCACATCGGTGCCACAACTGCGTCACATCCCAACCCCAGGTTGTTACTGCAAGCTGGGTCTTTCAGCCTGGTTTTCTGGTATTCGCAGTCGTCGCCGTTCGCCAGGACAGAAATCCTGCCGCTCTGGCGCTATTTCAACTGCCCGCCAAGCGGGCACCTCCCCTTTCCTAATAGACCGCCAACATCAGTTCTTGCCCCGCGCTGAGCGTATCTTTTCAGACTAAGCGTCACGAGTCTGAAGACCACACGATCCGAGCAGGAGTCATTTGCACGCGAAATGCCGGCGTCCCTCAATGGAACGTCGAATTCCGCGACGCAACGTTCGCCGACGACCTGGATACTCCGATTAGCTTTCCGCGGGTAAGTTCGAATTCAGGGTTTTCTAAACTTACGGAGAGTTTATGTTGTCAATGAGGAAACATTTTTGGGGATTGATAGCTCTAGTTTTGGCCGCAGGCCTGTTGCCAATCCATGCCTTGGCACAGACCGGGGCGAACGGGACAGTCCGCGGTTTGGTCACGCTCGAGGACACGGGGAAGCCTGTGCATGGGGTATCGGTTACGATCATTCAATTGAAGCTGTCAGTCATCACAGGCGACGATGGTTCGTATGAATTCAAAGACGTACCTGCGGGCATCTACGACGTTATCGCTCATCTGGACCGTATCCCTGATGTCGTGCAAACGGTCCAGGTGGCGGCGGGGGCCACCGTAGATGCCGGCTTTAAACTGCGGCTGAGGGCCGCAGGCGAGCTAGTCACCGTAACGGCTACCGGGAGCGAGGAGACGTCCCTGAAAGCTATCTCGCCTGTGACTTCTCTGGACTCAACTGACCTCGTGGAAAAAAATACCCAATCTCTCGGTGAGGCCCTCGATCACGAGCTGGGGGTTGCCAAACGCACTTTTGGGCCGGGAACCTCCAGGCCGATACTGCGGGGGTTTGACGGCAATCGAGTGACGGTATTGCAGGATGGAAATCAAATCGGGTCTTTAGGCTTTCAGTCGGGCGATCACACCGAGCCGATAGATGTCTTGACTTTGGAGAAAGTGGAGGTCGTGAAGGGGCCAGCCACGCTGCTCTATGGGAGCAACGCCATCGGCGGCGTGGTCAATGCGATAACGGGACACGAATCGGCCCATCCGGGCACAAGAGGTTTCATCACGGCCGTCGGCAGCACGAATAACTACCAGGCAGGCGGCGGTGCGGGGATCGAGCACGGAACTGAGAAGTGGCTTATGTGGCTCAGCGGCGGAGGCCAGAGAGCCGGGGATTACGACACGCCGATCGGAAGAATCACCAATTCCTTCACACGCCAGGGAGGCGGCTCTGCGGGATTGGGTTATTATCCGGGTCGAAGCTTCCTCAGTTTCGATTACACCTTTGATAAAAGACATTACGGCATTCCTTTTGATCCGGACGAAGAAAATCCCGAAGTCGTATTCCTCAATCCGCGCCGTCGCAGCATGCGGCTTACCGGAGGTTTTCGCGATTTGAATTCACCCGTTGGGGGAGCGCAGTTCTCGCTAAAATACAACGATTATCGGCACGAGGAAAAAGACGTCTTCACCCAGGACGTGCATACCGCCTTCGAGAACAAAACGTTCGACTATCGAGGCGTGTTCGAGGAGCGAAAGGCAGGACACTGGAGCGGAAGCTTTGGCTTTTCAGGGCTACATCGAGACTACCGCTCTTTCGGCGAAGAGGCGCTCGCGCCCCCTACAGTGCATCTTGGCTTCGCGCTTTTCGGTCTCCAAAAGATAGACTTTGAGCATGCCACCTTTCAGTTTGGCGGAAGGTTTGAGCACAGTGATTACAATCCGAACGCCATACTGGATCGGCCGACGCCGAACCGCTCCTTCAACGGATTTTCCGGCTCGGCCGGCATGCGCGTTGGCCTTTGGAAGGATGGCGCCTTCGCAGTCAATTACAGTCATTCATACCGCGCGCCCACTCTGGAAGAGCTGTATAATTTCGGCCCTCATGCGGGTAATGCCACGTTTGAGATCGGCGATCCTGATCTTAAGCGGGAGAGAGGCGACGGTATTGATCTATCGGTGCGCCACGCTTCAAGCAGGCTGAGAGCTGAAGCAAACTACTTTTACTACCACCTGGCCGACTTTATCTTCCTCGCGCCCACAGGGAAGATTGAGGAGGGCCTCATCGAGGCCAATTATGCGCAAGGGACGAGCCGATACACGGGCGCCGAGGGCCGTCTGGAGATTCGTCTGAATCCAAATCTTTGGCTGGTTTCAAGAGCCGACTACGTGAATGCCAAACTCACGAGTACCGGCACAGCGCTTCCGCGCATCCCGCCGCTGCGTGGCGTCGTTGGAATCGAGGCCACTTACAAGGGCTTCCGGTTGCATCCTGAAGTGGTGATGTCCAATCACCAGGATCGGCTCTTCCCGACGGAGACTCGGACGGCAGGGTATGCGACGTTCAATTTCGGCGGATCCTACATGATAGCGCGGCAGCATCAAGCGCACATTTTCTCGGTTAACGCTTTTAATCTGGGAGACCGGCTCTATCGCAATCACCTTTCCTTCATCAAGGAGTTCGCGCCGGAGATCGGACGGGGCGTGCGTGTCAGCTACGCGGTAAGGTTCTTTTGAGATGATTAGGAAGAGTCATCTCCCCGTGCTAAGGACGTGTAAATCGAGTGTCCGCGAAGCGGACCAATAGCAGTAGCCGGGGGTGCCTACGCGCGAAACGCGAGGCACCCCCGGTCAGCGATGCCCACCACGAATCGGACCGCGCAAGCGGTCCCATTTTTTCTTCATTCTTCCTTCGCAAATCCCTCGCTAGAGCGGGTGCGCCGCTACATTGCTCCCCAGAAGGAGCATCACAGGAGAATGCCCCTTTCGGGACGAGCTGCTGCAACTACTGGAGAAGCACCGGGTGCACTACGACGAGCGGTATCTCTGGGACTGAGGTAGCGATGTTTGCCGAAGCTAAATTGGACCGCTTCCGCGGTCCAGGCGATATTTGGGGATTGCTGACCGGGGGTGCCTGGCGCCTTGCGCGTCGGCACGCCCGGCTACTGCTATTGGTCCGCTTCGCGGACAGCGCGCGCCTCCGGCGCGCCCTGAATCTTCTACATTTTGGGAGCGGAGAGACGGCCTGAGGGCTGTGTCATGCGCCGCCGGCGCGCCATGTCCACTTCGCGGACGAACTGCCAGGGAAACCGCGTAGCGAGCATCGCATTGACAGACTCCGTATCCTGGCGTAGCATCAAAACGAATGTTTCGACGCGCTATTAAAGAGCATCGCGTACTTGTGCTTCTGCTCTATGGGTTATGTCTTCTGCCTGTCGCGACAACAGCGCTGGGGCAGGCGCAGTGCGCAATTCACGGGGATTCCTGTTCCTGCCCGCGTGCATGTGAGGTGGGGAAAAAGTTGGCAGTAGAACCCAAACCGACTGCGGCCAGCGAGTCCTGCCACGCCTCCATGGCCAGGGTTGCGCATCACGCGAGTGCTTCGGCAACACAGCTAACAGTTGCGCATAACGAGACTGCCCCGCCAGCATCGCCGTCCAGGGGATGCTATCTCAAGCAAGGATGCCAATCTCCGGCCGAGCAGCGCGCGGCGTCTCATTCTCGCCCCTTTCTGCCGCAGGCTCTTGTCGCCTGGAGGAGCGTCCTCACTTTTGGCGAAACCTTGCCGCTCAGCCCCATCGATCTGACCGAAGGCCATCTGTCTTCGCCCTTTCATCCGCCTAAAGCCTAAACGTTTCAAATAAGAATTCCAGGAAACCGCGCATTTGCGCCCTGATACAGAGGACTCTTATTCCCACGGGCGATCGCAACTTACGACACGGCAACGGTTGACCACCGCTCCAGACCTCGCCGTTTCTCTTACTTTGCTTGCGATGGCCGGCATGAGAAGAGAAATGAATAACGATATAATCAAATTAATAAGCACACCGATACGGCCTCAACGCCTTCGGTCCAGAAGGCGGTTCGTTATGACGACGATTTTCTGCGTGCTGGTGTTATGTTCGGCTTCCGTCGCTCAGCAGAGGATAAACGGTAAAGTCATTGACAGAGCCGCCCACTCGCCTGTGGCAGCTGCAACTGTGAAGCTGCAGAGCGAGCAACCGCCCGCGGAAAAAGTTGCCAGCACTGATGCCGAAGGCCGCTTTTCCTTTTCCGGTCTCAGCCCCGGTCGATACACCGTCAGCGCAACAGCCGAAAGATTCTACCCAGAGCAGGTAACCGTTACGCTTGGACCTCGCGCAACGCAGGATATTGACTTTCAATTAAGCGCGCTTGCGTCCATTCAAGAACAAGTGACAGTCCACGCCGAGACTCAATTGCTGGATAAGACGGAGGCAGCAACTGTCACCACAATCAGCCAGAATCAGATCAGCATATTGCCCGTTGCACGACGCACTCAGCTCACCCAGATTGTCACCCCGTTTGTGTCAGGCGCCATAGGCAGCCACGACAATCTGGTGCATTTGCGGGGTAACGAACTTTCGCTCAATACGTTCATTAACGGAGTATCGTTCTTTGACAACCCACACCAGTTGTTTACGCCCGGTTTGGCGCCCGACGTCATTCAATCGGTCAACGTGATTACGGGCGGATTTCCAGCAGAATTCGGAAACCGCTTCGGCGGCATACTCGACATTGTCACTCGCTCTGGTTTCGACATCAACAATCACGGCAGTGTGACACTGGGAGCAGGGACGTTTCTTCGCGATAACTTCGCGGTCGACTTCGGCGGCCATAACGAAAAGTTCGGCTATTTTCTTTTCACCGAGGCATTCCAGAGCGAAAGGTATCTGAACACTCCGGAGCCACACCTGTTTCACGATTTCGGGAAGGGCTCGCGCAGCTTTGTCCAACTCGACTACAGGCCCGGCTCCAAAGACTTCTTTAAACTTGTTCTTACGGGCGACGGAACAAATTTTCAACTGCCCAACACAACGGAAGACGAGCAGCGACGCCGAGATTTCTTCCAGCGGAACCGAGAGCAAACGGCCGTTCTTTCCTGGGAGCACGCTTTTTCCTCACGTTCGGCAGTATCAACGTCGCTCTATGAGCGCTTCGTAAGCGCGCGCCTGATGCCGACGTCCGATCCTGTCTCGATACAAGCCGGGGGGCTCCGCTACGATGGAACGGTTGGCTTAAAAAGTGATTACTCATTGTTCTTTGGTTCCCATCATGTGATTAAGGCCGGCGTTGACTTAATGCTTCTCCGGTTGCGCGAAGACTTTTTCTTTGATCCTCGCAAGAACGATGTCGAAATCGAACCATTTAATTTTCGTGGACGCAAGACGGGTGGGCAGGCCAGCGCTTATTTTCAAGACCAACTAAAGATAACCAAGAATTTCACCGCCCATGTCGGCCTTCGGTACGATCAGTACAGGCTGACGGCCGGCGGCCATGGTCTTAGCCCGCGGATCAACCTCGCCTATGCCCTGCCGGGTGGACGTACGGTCGTGCACTTTGCTTACAATCGATTCTTCTCGCCTCCACCGATTGAGAATTTGCTGCTGTCGGCAGCTCTGGGATTTAACGGGCAGCCGCCGCAGATTTCCCGCAGCAACCACTTTGAAACAGGCATCAGTCACTCGATTCAGGACAAGGTGGTCGTTCGTGTGACAGGGTATTGGCGGGCCGACAAGAACTCGTTTGAAACAACGGAGCTGGCAAACGTTCGGATCTTCGCGCCCACGACCTTCGCGCGGGGCAAAGCCTATGGCCTTGAGTTCTCGTCGCAATTGGCCGAGATCAAGCCGCTCGGGCTTTCCGGATATTTCAACTATACGACCCAGCGCGCCTTTCAAACCGGTCCCATATCCGGAGGCTTCACGGTTGAAAACGTCGAGCCGGGAGAACGAGGCCCGGCGGCTTTCGACCAGATACATACCGCTGTAGCCGGTCTCACCTGGCGCGAACGTCGCAGCGGGTTCTGGGTAAGCTCGGCACTTGAATATGGGAGCGGCACGCCCGCCTCACTTCCCAATGCCAGGGGTGAGGTGGTGAGAGTTCGCTTGCCCGATCACTTCGTAGCAAATTTTTACTCTGGGATTGATCTTTTTCGGCAGGAACAATACAAGGTGAGCTTCCAAGTCAGCGCTGAGAATGCCACTAATCGCATCTTTGCCATAGCCAAGGAGAGCGAGTTTACGCCGGTGCAATACTCGCCGCCGCGCTTTGTATCAGCCTCGATGAAGTTGCACTTCTGAAGGCCAGCACCCTTTCCTGCACCGGGCACCGGCCAGCCCGGTTCCGATCACATGACCATTGCGCCGGGCCCTGCAAACGCAGCACCGAAAATGTCAGAGCCCGGAGCGTCAG
>DASYPF010000331.1:0-20788 GCA_036006905.1 Acidobacteriota bacterium | reverse complement strand
GGTAACGAAAAACAATTCCACAAGAGCAGCGATTGGTGAACGTTGTCGTGGACGTTGACGTGGTCGTGAACGTGCACGTGAACGGTGGTTTCCATTCGGCCAAAACTTGGTCAAAAAAACAAGATTCTGCCAACTTGTTACGGGGAACGGAGAGGTTTTCGAAACCTATCCCCGATACAGCCCGATTCGGAAATTTGAATAAAACGACAAACACGATGGTCCAAAGCCTTTGCTTTTGAGAGAATATTTCTCAATCGAAGCAGGGAGGAGATATGGAGAAAGCCACGTTTGCTGCCGGTTGTTTCTGGGGAGTGGAAGCAGCGTTTCGTCAGTTAGAAGGCGTCACTTCGACTCAGGTCGGGTACACGGGCGGAGCTCTGGAGAACCCCACGTACGAAGATGTCTGTACGGATAGAACGGGACATGCAGAAGCCGTGGAACTCGAATATGATCCCTCACAGGTTTCCTACGACCGGCTTCTGGACGAGTTCTGGAACGTCCATGATCCAACGACACCGAACCGGCAAGGACCGGACGTCGGCACGCAGTATCGCTCTGCAATTTTCTTTCACACCCCTGAGCAGCGGTCCGCTGCGCTCGTCTCAAAGGGAAACCTTGAAAAGAGTGGCCGCCACAAGAAACCGATTATCACGGAGATTGTTCCCGCGTCGGAATTCTATCGAGCTGAAGAATACCATCAGCAATATTTGGAGAAGCGGGGAATGTCGAGTTGTCGAACACATTGAGCGCCGCGACTTAGCGCGGATGTTCTTCGGTATCATGACATCCTTTACACTTTTGAAGCTGGCTGAAAAAGAAATTTTGGGACACGGAAGACGCGGAAAACACGGACTAAGCTCAATTCTGGGGCATGAAGGCACACTAGAAAACATTGGCGTTGCTCTCTCGGTGACGTGCCTTCATGCCCCAGAATTGAGCTTGTTTCCGTGTTCTCTGCGTCTTCCGTGTCCTAAAACTCGCTTCTAGCCAATCACTCACAAAAGTGTAAAGGATGTCATGATACCGAAGAACATCCGCGCTAAGTTGCGGCAAAATTACAGTTAGAGAGAAACTGAAGACTGTTGAGGAGGATAAATGACTGACCTGCGCTATCCCATTGGTGAGTTTAAGATGCCAGCGGCGATTACCGACGAACAGCGCAAGCGTTTCATTGACGAGATTGCCGAAACTCCCGCCAAACTTCGAGCCGCCGTGGGAGGTCTCTCTTCCGAACAATTCGACACTCCTTATCGGCCTGGCGGCTGGACTGTGCGTCAGGTAGTGCATCATTTGCCTGACAGTCATCTCAACAGCTACATCCGTTTCAAACTAGCGCTGACCGAAGACGAACCGCTCATCAGAACTTACGATCAGGAGAGCTGGGCCCGGCTTGAAGACGGACGCACGGCGCCGCCGGAAATATCACTGGCTCTGCTGGAATCGTTGCACAAAAGGTGGGTATTGCTGCTCAGGTCGCTGAAGCCCACAGATTTCTCACGCAAGTTTCGCCATCCGGAATGGGGAGTGTTGACTTTGGATCAGAACCTTTCGCTTTACGGGTGGCACGGCCAGCATCACGTGGCGCACATTACCTCGCTACGCGAGCGTATGGGTTGGGATCGAGTTGCCTGAATCCAGGCCAATCGCACCCGCAGAGCCGCGACCGGCAGGGAGCGGTGCAGCAATGGAAGTCATCTGCGACACGCGCCTGGCAAACACATTGCCAATGCAACTCACATGGGCGCGCCGCTCCCTGCTGGTCGCGGCTCTGCGGGTGCAGCGTGACATGCGTTGCCGCTCCCTGATCGTCGCAGCTCGAACCGCGCCATCCTTAGATGTCAAAGTCAGATTCGGATTTATTTCTGCCGATTGCCATGGCCCTGCTGGCTGCAGTTCTGGCCATCTTCCCGGTCTCTTCTTATGATGTCTGGTGGATTCTGGCGGTCGGAAATCACGTGCTGGATGGCCTGGGGATTCCCCGAACCGGCATCGGTTCCTGGACGCGAAGCTCCGAATTTTACGTCTACCACAGTTGGGGATTTTGTGTCATTGCCGCCGCCGCGCATCGAATCGGGGGCTTATCCGGTCTGATCGTTCTCCGAATGATCCTGGCGGGAGCAACTTTTCTCGTTCTGACCCTCGCCATTGTCAAGAGAGGAGCGCGGGGTCCCAGCGTGGTGCTTTTCCCGGGACTTGCGCTCCTGCTAGGGTTCACGAATCTCTTCTGGCCAGTCCGGCCCCAATCGGCCTCGCAGGCATTGCTGGCGGTCTTGCTGTTGTTCCTTACGTATCTGCACCACGGCAGGCGAATGATCTTTCTGGCAACACCGTTTCTTTTTGTGCTTTGGGCGAATCTGCACGGAGGTGTGATTCTGGGACTAATCGTGCTGGCCCTTCACGCGCTGGGCGACTTCATCGACCGGCGCCGGCGTCTCGCAGAAAACACAACAGAACTTAGCACGCAAGTGCAAGTGTTCCTCTTGAGTGTTCTCGCCTGCTTTTTCACTCCCTATTTTCACGGCGTCCTGTTGTCTTCGATCCGGCACGTCGGAGGCACTGCGGCGGCAAGCGCGCCGATGGAATGGGGCGCGCCGAAGCTTTCTGACTTTCCTCTTTTCATCGCCCTTCTGGCGCTGGCAATTGCCGGGGTGGCGCTTGCGGCGTTATCCCGAAGAGGCCGAATGGCGGACCTGTTGCTGCTGGGACTTTTCGCTGCGATGGGCCTGCGGTCGCTTCGATACCTGGAGATTTCCGCCATAGGGATTGCTTACGCCGGGGCCTGTGTTTGGAGCACTGTCTTGGACGGACGAATTCCGGAAAAGATCTCTAGAATCAGCGGGCTGGTGGGGGCAGCAACGCTCGCATTACTCTTGGCAATGGGGATCGGCCGCGATCCTTACTTCTTGCTGGGCGGCTGGCGGCCGCTGCGTCCACTTCCAGTGGCGGCCGTCAAGTTCCTCGCTGAGCGTCGCATCACGAATCGTCTGGCCAATCCTTATGAATGGGGGGGCTACTTGATATGGGCTTTCCGTCCGCAGAACATTGCTTTCGTGGATGGCCGCGCCGATCTTTATACTGCCGATTTCCTGCGCGACTACTTCACCATGGATTTAGGGGATAAAGGATGGCGCAAGGTGCTGGGTGACTATTCGGTGCAGGCGATTTTGTGGCGCGGCGGACCCGACGGTGCAAACTTGCGCCTGAATTTAGACGACGACGGTTCGTTCGTGCGCGTTTATACCGATCCTGTTGCTGTCGTTTACCTAAGAAAGGGAGGCTGGTACGAGCATCTGATTCCGGCCGGACGTTAGCCGCGAACGACACGGTTGGATAATGCAGATCGCTGTGCAACCACAGAGCCGCGACCGGGAGGGAGCGGAGCGGGAATGTAGGTCGTCTCCTGTTGCGGAAATGCGTTGGCGGCTTGACTTATATTGGCGCGCCGCTCCCTTCCGGTGGCGGCTCTGTGGATGCCAGCGACTCTAAAATTGCAAATTGTCGAAGTATGTTAATACCGGATCCTTTGGAGAATACATTGGACATGCTAATCAACATTCCCAGAATGAAAATCACAAATTTCATAAATTGCAGGAATCCGGAGCGGTCCTCTCCAGTCACCGCTTTCCCGCAAAAGCAAATGCGCGCAGTTCGTGAGCTTGTCGGCGACCATTGGGCTCTGTGGCATTTTTACGCTCTTTTGCTTGGTTTCACTGCGATTCTCTTTTCCCTGGACACCTCACTCTGGGCGCTCACGCAGGAAGGCTCCGTCGTCGACTGGCCTGCCTATGGACACGATGCCGGAGGCTCTCGCTACTCCGCACTGGCGGACATCCATCGCGGAAACGTGAATCAACTCAAGACGGCATGGACTTATCGCACGCGAGAGACCAGAGATGGAGTATCCGGGGATAAGGCTGCATTCGAATCAACTCCCATCCTCGTCGACGGCACTTTATATCTGAGCACACCTTTCAACCGCGTCATCGCTCTTGATCCGGAGACGGGCACCGAGCGCTGGGTCTATGACCCAAAGATCGACCGGTCTCAGTATTACTCGGAGGTCACCTCGCGCGGCGTTTCCACTTGGCTTGACGGGCAAAGTAAAGCCGGCACACCTTGTCACAGAAGGATTTTTGTTGGCACGATCGATGCGCGCCTGATCGCGCTCGACGCCGCAACGGGAAAACCGTGCAACGACTTCGGGCGTGACGGACAAATCGACTTGACTCGCGACGTGCGGCTGCGGGATCGAGGAGACTATCAGGTTACTTCCCCGCCGGCCGTGATTAGAGATCTGGTCATTGTGGGTTCTGCGATTGGTGACAATCGCGCCGTTGAACTGGAGCGTGGAGTGGTACGCGCCTTTGATGCGCGCTCGGGCAAACTTGTCTGGAGTTGGGATCCGATACCCAAAGATTCAGCAGATCCGGCCTTAAAAACTTGGGAAGGCGACAGCGCCAATCGAACCGGTGCTGCCAACGCCTGGTCAGTGATCTCCGCAGACCCAGAGCGCGATCTTGTGTTTGTTCCCACCGGCAGTCCCAGTCCCGACTTTTACGGCGGCGAGCGGCACGGAAATAACCTCTATGCCAATTCGGTCGTTGCCCTGCGCGCTTCCACCGGAAAAGTAGTCTGGCACTTTCAGGTAGTGCATCACGACCTGTGGGATTACGATGTAGCATCGCAACCGGCATTGCTCACCTTGAAACGCAATGGTCAAGAAATTCCGGCGGTGGCTCTGGGCACGAAGATGGGCCATCTGTTCCTGCTTCATCGCGAAACCGGCAAGCCGCTCTTTCCCGTAGAAGAGCGATTGGTTCCGTCAAGCACTGTCCCGGGAGAAAAATCAGCGCCGACTCAGCCGTTCCCTACACTTCCGCCCCCACTGGTTCCAGCAAAACTCACGCCTGAGGATGCCTGGGGTGTGACAGCAGCCGATCGTGACTGGTGTCGCGATCGGATCAAAGCTGCGCGTTCGGAAGGAATCTTTACCCCGCCAAGCCTGGAGGGAACTCTGCTGTTTCCCGGCAATATCGGAGGGATGCACTGGGGCGGCATGTCTTACGATCCCAAGCACGGGCTGATTGTCACCAACACCAACCGCATCGCCACCGTTGTAAAGCTCCTTCCACGAGCGGAGTACGACAAAATGAGATCATCGGGCGCGAACAATAGAATGAAGGGTGAGTTCGGCCGGCAGGTCGGGACGCCTTATGCGATGTACCGAGAATTCCTGCTGGCGCCCAGCGGCGCTCCCTGTAATCCACCGCCTTGGGGAGCATTAACGGCAGTTGATGTGACCACCGGCGCCATTCGATGGAACGTGCCGCTGGGCGCAATGCCACAGCTGGCACAGATTCCAGAATCTTCCAAATGGGGATCGCTTAACCTCGGCGGCTCGCTCGTCACGGGAGGAGATCTAGTGTTTGCCGGCGCCGCCATGGACACCTATCTCCGCGCATTTGACGTAGAAACCGGAACGGAAATCTGGAAGACGATGTTGCCCGCGAGCGCACAGGCCACTCCAATGACCTATCGCGCTCGCTCCGGCGGAAAGCAGTTTGTAGTGATCGCCGCGGGCGGCCACGGCAAAGCCGGCACCAAGCTGGGCGATTATGTCGTAGCCTTCGCTCTGCCGTAATTGTTGGCCGCGGATTAAAACAGGAAGCTAAGCCATTTTCCACAGAGGCGGTGTGGATCCGTGAATGGTGCGGTCAAAAAGGAGGCGGGACTCGGAAACAACAGGAGCAGAGTTGCCCCAAATGAGAGACACTCGTGTGACTCGTTTAGGGAAGAAAAACCCTTCCCGTGAATTCCTTGTGAGAACTGTCGGGGGACGACTACCGTGCGGAACCGGCAAATTTGCCGGCTATCACTGGCGAGGCCTTCCGCCGTCGCTGATTCCGTTGGACGCAGGCTGGCCGTATCCCTCGGGGAAGAGAAACAGGCCGCGCTGCGATGCCGGTTTTTCCTCTTCAACCTGGACGCGGTGGGCATTGGCATAAGGGTCCTGCCGGACGCCGGTTATCTGCCAGGACACCTTGCCACCGGGGGCGCCACCTGCAATTTTGAAATGGCCGGCTGTGAATTCTTCTGCGATATAAAGATTGGGCCCAGGAAAACCGATCGCGGTCAATTGGTAGCGGTAGTCTCGATTCAGCGCCTCAAACCATGGAGGCATCTCGACCCAAGACTCGCCGTATTCATTAAGGGTGACGTTGCCGTTGTAGATATTCATCATGTCCGGGCTCTCCACAAACGAGTGGAATAGATACTTGTTTTGTGGGTCCAGAGGATGATCGATGATGAACGCTCCTCCCGCCTTTAGGACACTGCCTTCGACTACAAGATTGCCCGCGACTGTAAGGGCCTTCTTCGGAGGAACGAAAATACGGCCTTCGACTACAAGATCGCCCCGGACTGTAAGGGCCTTATTGTTCATCAGAAACGGCGGCCGGATATCGACTGCTCCCTGAAAAATCCCCGCGTACCCCGCGTCGCCGAAAGATGCCAAATTTCCCGATGGGTTGATGAAAGCTGCCGCTATTGCGCCCTTGGCCATAAGTGTAATCATGTCATCGCCACGGTTGTCGAAGAACGCGGTAGCCTTTATTGGACCGAATTGCGTCGATATCGTGTCTCCCGACAAAAGAGAGATTGTCGAAACCGAATCGGTGAATGTAGCAGGAATCTTCAACCCTAGCACGAGTGCTGTACCGCTTTGACTAATGTTGACGTTCGGTCCGCCTACCAGCGTTACGTCATCTCTCAGCGAGTTAATGCTTCTAACCACAGCGCCCTGCGCGATCTTGTCTGTCGTAACAGCACCGGGGGCGATGTCGGTTACAGATGAGATCGTGATAGCTGTATCGCTTTGACTAATGTTAACGTTCGGTCCGCCTACCAGCGTTACATCATCTCTCAGCGAGTTAATGCTTCTAACCACAGCGCCCTGCGCGATCTTGTCCGCGGTTACAGCCCGCTGCGCGATCTTGTCTGTGGTAACAGCACCGGGGGCGATCTTGTTCGCGGTTACAGCCCCCTGCGCGATCTTGTCTGTGGTAACAGCACCGGGGGCGATGTCGGTTACGACACCGGACGATGAGATCGTGATAGCTGTACCGCTTTGACTAATGTTAACGTTCGATCCGCCTACCAGCGTTACGTCATCTCTCAGCGAGTTAATGCTTCTAACCACAGCGCCCTGCGCTATCTTGTCCGCGGTTACAGACCGCTGCTCGATCTTGTCTGTGGTAACAGCACCGGGGGCGATCATGTCGTTGACGATACCGCTTTGGGCGACTGAAAGGATCGGCATGGGTTCATCCGGTGACGTACGGTTCTGCCTCAAAAGGCCGCGACCTGCTTCAATTGCTTTGTCCCATGTCATCGCCGTGCCGTTGAAGATCAGGACGTCACCGATTTTAGCGTTTAGCTTATTAATCTTGTCAGTTGTAACCGATCCCTGGGCAAGCTTGGATGTGGTAATCCCGCGGTCGCTTACCTCTAAACCGAGAGTCGTCCGATCCTTGTTGGTGGTTAGAGTCAAGGTTGATGGCAAAAGTTGGATGTCGTTTTGCAGGACTGCTTCTGTGAATCCGGCGACGCAATTAGGCTCGCTGGCTTCACAGGGTATTTTGATTTTCAGACTCTTCACCAGTTTCTCCGTGCCGATGGTGAGAGTGCTCTTTAGAGTGTTCTTGTCCACATTCGGATTGAGTTTGATGTTATCTCCCGGTTCAATGGTGATCGCATCCTGTAATTTGACCTCCTGATTATCGGCTCGCTTTACCCCGAGACTTCTAACCACAGTGCCGTCGACAATCTTGAACTTCGTCACGGATCCGTCAGCCGGTAGGCCCTCTTTTGTAATGACTGGCAGTGCTGCGAGCTGCGAGCTATCGAGACGAAGCGTGACTGCTGCTACGGGGCCGCTCGCCGAAAATTCCACCACTCCATCGAAATTGTCGAAATCATGAGACAGTTCGTCCAGAAATCTCGACTGCTGCTCCAGCGGGCCCAGGCGAATCTCCGTAGTTGCGCTCTGACCCGATGAGTCGATCCGCTTTGCCGTCACCTTTACTCCAACCTGATCATCCGGGTTTGCGACGGCTAGTCCGGTCCGCGTCCCTCCGCGGTTTATTGCAAAAACTCGAAAGAAGGTCGTCGTCGAACTTGGCAGCACACCGACCTGGCTCACCAGCGTACTGCCCGCGCGAATCTGGAACAGCTCGGTGGCGGCGAATCGATCCGCCGAAGAGAGGCGCGCCCATCCCCCAGACGGATTTCCTTCTGGACCACCGAACTGTACAGACTTCGTTCCTCCGCGTTCGAGTTCAATGTTTGAACCCGGCGGAGCAGATGTTCCATTTGGCGAGAACAGCTCAACTTTAACTGTGATTTTCTGCGACGTGGGATTGTGAATAGTGAAGAGAGTTGAAGCCCCTCCTCCAATGGCAATCTGAGGGAATATCTGGAGTGAGGTTCCAATGTCCGGCTCCTGTGAACGAACAAAAATAGTAGTCGCACAGAACAAACCTATGGCCAGGATCGCCAGATACGAACGTTTCCAGGTCCGAAATAAGCTCCCTGAATTCATCGAGGAATCTCCTTGGAAGGTTTTGGCTGGCACCCGCCACGTGTCGATCGATCGGGCCGAAAGTGTTTGCCTGCCAACAGTTGTTCCATACAGTACAACTCGAATGCTACTGGGACGTTAAGGTTCCCGTGCCGTTGCCTTCCTAATGTTGCCGGACCGAAGAAAAAGGCTTTCGGGGCAGAACCTACCCGCAGCCCGCGCTAAGATGAGCATCGGTCTGTACGTCTTCTTCATGACCTTCTTTGTGGAGCGCAGACTACTGCGATCGCCGTGCCTGCGCTCACCTCTCGGCTGCAACAAAAATTGCCTAAAACGCAGCACTTCAAGTCCAGTCGGGCTAGCTTAAGAAGAGTCCGAATTGAAGGCAATATTGAACAGCGCGAGAAAATTTTTGGGTCTTTGGTCGGATTTCTTTCCTGTTTACCTTTAGTTGTTGGTCTAAGTTTCCTCAGGCTCGCGCCCATTCGGCCGGTTGGAAGGTTTGTGTCCAACAAAATAACTCGCTCGCTCCCCCCGCTCCATGTCCCTAGCGGATGGTTACTACATAGCTGGATTCTGAACTGAGTATCTGCTGGTCCTCGACAAGGCCCGCAATGATTCCACCGCTGCGGAGAAATGCAGTACCAAGATCGCTGCCCTCAGGCTTGTTGTCGCCGACGCCAATGGCGTCCACCGTCTTAAAATCTGCTCCCGTTAAGACGATCAGCAAAAGCGCGGGCGCATTGGAGTCTAGCGGGCGGATTCTAGCGTCACCGCCGCCCGCCAGGGCGTTCAAGGCTGCGAAGTCAAAGTCCATCAATACAGTCACGCCCTTTTGCCGGTCCGCTGCGGCCAGTACTCGTTGACCAGTGAATGTAAAGTTGCCCGTCCCAGGCAGGCCCCCGCCGGTGCTTACGCTTGAAAAGCTTAGCGTTCTCGATAAGCTTCCAAAGGAATCCGGAACTATGCCCCCGATGTCGAACAAAACACGATCCGATGGCAGGAATTTGCCGTTAATTATTGTTGTACCGGCAAAAGTAAGATTTACCGTCAGTGAAATTGTTTCGGTGATGCCGGCGACAGGACGCTTAATCACCAGCTTACTGCTGCCTGAGATGGTAATCGTCACCTTCCCGCTAACTCTGTCCGGATCGGCGGCCGGCACGATCGGTTCGGTTTGTGTCGTGTACAATTTGCTTACTTGCGCTTGCTGGATACTGTTACGGTCAGAGACTGAAATGGATGCTTGATTTGCATCATCGGCAAAATTATTTCCCTGGGGCAGAAAAGCGAGATCCCGCGGACCATTCAAATTGGAAAGGAAGACGATGGGCTCCGGGCTGACCTGTGGAGCGATGCACAGCACTCGATTGCCTCCTTCTTCCACGACAAATATGGTGATTCCGTTTGGACAGCGCATGCCCCTGCGCCGCACAATTAAAATCTCAGTCGGATTCACCAGGCCTGATGCCACCACGCGAGTCTGTCCGGCCAAAACGCCGATCAGATTCCCGTTTGAGTCGGTGAAGAAAATCTCTCCGCTGCATGTATCGACCGCGACTCCTTGGGGAGAGCCGGCGGGTATGGCCCGGCGAACCCCAGGCGCGTCTGTTTTTGTCGAATCCAACTGAGATCGCGGGATAATTTGAATCTGATTTGCTCCCTGCTCGGCTACGGCAAGATCTCCCGTATCCGTAAACGCCATGGAAGCCGGCTGTCGCAGTCCGGTAATGACCGGGACCAGGGCCGGCGGCACAGCGTTGTTCGGCTAAAAAGAACCGCTTGCTTGAAGTGAGATAGGCCACAGCCCGAACTACCGATAAACCGCTAGCCAGAGTTTTCCTGTCGATGATATCGACGGTGGCTCCCGCCTTTTGGCTGCCATCTGCGGCCCGTGGCCACCAGGCTGACCGTTCGCGAGTCGGGAGGCTTGGCAGGAGCGGTAAAAAGCCCGGTCGTCGCATTAACCGTTCCAGGCGATCCCGTTCCTGCTGCAGCATCCACAGACCACGTCACATTAGTGATCCCCTGAGCTTGGAACTGCTGTGCTGCTTTTGTCTCTAGTACCGCCATGGGAGGAGAAACTTTCAGGTTGGGAGCTGAAGCTGCGGGATTGAGATCCGTCTGAATGGGTTGAGGCGGGACATTGGCCAGAGCCGTCAAGTTTGTCGTGCCAAACAGCTCACTGGCCACGACCGGCACATCCGATCGAAGCAGGATGTAGCCACCGGCGGCTCCTTCGCGCGCCGGAACCCATTCATGCAGTAGTTTACTTTGTCGCTGGTTGGGTTTGAGCGCCTGTTTTGTTCTGCCGCGCAACGACCCGTCGACATTGAGCGAGAGGACCTCAACGTTAGCGGTAAGAGCGCTGGTATTCAGCACTGCCAGGCCGGTGAAAAATCCGGAAATTAAGAACCGTATCACCATATACGCAAAGCAAAGAAGAAGAGGCAAGGAGCAGGAACACGCCAACCAAAAGCAGAAAACGACTTGTCATTGCCCCTCCCAACTGAAATAACCCGGAGGCGAAACTGCCGTGACAAAAGCTGCGGAGTTCGAAGCCAAATGTGGCCGCTGATCATCGAGCTCCGTGGCGTTTTGCTTCCACCATCGTTACTGAGCTTTGTACTGCACGAGCGCGTTAACTAGAGATGGCGCGCCACCAGGAGTAGCAGGCGGGCCCGCACTGCCGAAGCAACTGGCAGCCGTGCTGACTCTCAACGTCAGGGTAGCCCCTGCCGCGTAGCTGACGGCAATCGGTCCACTATCGTTCGCCGCGCCAGTAATAGTCAGTGTTCGCGTTCCACCCGCGGTTCCATCACTCACCGTCAGTACGGCATTGACCGTGCAACCCGAAGGTGGGATCACCGCCTGAGCTTGAATGCGGGTCATCGTGATCGCCGTGTCGAGTATCCATGTCGAAGCCGTATAGGTGCTACTCAAAGTCCCAAGGAATGTGTTCCAGACTTGGCTTCCCGACGGCCCGGGCGGTCCTGAGATCACAGGAGTGAAAGCTTCAACTGTTGCGAGGGTAGTATTGGAGCCGATCACACCTCCGACGGCGTATAGCACGCCATTGACCTCGCCTGCGGCAACGGCCCTCCGCGCAGTTGGCATGGATGGCGCACTGGTCCAGGTGTCTGTCGTGGGATTGTAAGCTTCAACTGTTGCGAGGGCAGTGCCGTTCCAACCTCCGACGGCGTAGATGATGCCGTTAACAACTACGGTGGCCAGATTAGCCCGAGCCGTTGGCATAGGGGCCTTGGGCGTCCAAGTGTTGGTCACGGGATTGTACGCTTCGACGCTTGCGAGATAAACGTTTACGCCGCCAATGTTGGTGAGGCCACCCATAACGTAGAGAATGCCGTTGACTCCGGCGGCGGCTGCGACATAGCGCGCCTGCAACGTAGACGCTGTCGTTGTCCAAGTATTCGTCGCAGGGTCATAAGCTTCGACGGTCGTAAGGGCAGCGGGGAATGCGCCCCCCACAGCGTACAGGATGCCACTGACTACGCCGGCGGTGAGGCCGGAGCGGGGCGTAGGCATGGGGGCTTTGATCGTCCAGGTATCTGTTGCCGCATCGTAGGCTTCGTTGGTTGCAAAATATGAAAAGTCATTATCACCACCGACAGCGTAAAAGATGCCATTTACGACCCCGCCGGCAAGATTTTTCCGCTTTACCGACATTGTCGTCTTTGTCGTCCAGGCGTTTGTCGTGGGGTCATAGGCGAATGTCGGAGCCTGAAAGATATTGCAACAGGGAGCACCGTTGGTGCCTCCGACAGAGTAAAGCTTGCCATTGACCGCCCCGACCGCATGCCCTGTTATGGGCGTAGGTGTTGAAGCCTTTGTCTGCCACGTGCCTGATTGGGCAGAGGCTTGGGTTGCGAGAAGGCAGAGAAGCACCAAAGGAAGAATTGTTCTGAATATGCTATTCATAGTGGCCCCTTCAAGTCAGGTTGGACTTGACTAAGAAGAGTCCGGATTGGAGGGAATATTGAAGAACGCGGGAAACTTTATGGCGTTTTGGGTCGGATTTCTCTCCTGTTTACCTTTGTTGTTGGTCTAAGTTTCCTCAGGGTACTTCCAGGACTCGTTGGATTCTCGGTGCGCTCGCTCATGCTCGCGGTGCGGGGCAGATTTTGCACTGGGGACCCCTCCGCAGGGTTTATCCCGGCGGAGGAAAGATTCTGCACTAGCTCGAACCCCGCAATGTCCATCCGCCCCCACCGGCTTTAGAACGTGAGAAAAAATTAGCGCCTCCGCTGGGCTTGTCCCAGCGGGGCGGAAGATTGTTCACTAGATCATTGATCTGGATGGCCTCCACTGGCCTTGTGCCAGTGGGGAAGATTGTGCGCCGACGGGAGGAAATCTTCCTCCCGCCGGGACAAGCCCGGCGGAGAACAAGGGAAAATTTTTGGGATGATTCGAGAGTGCTCCGAAAGTTCAGCAATCCGACCTCCTTACCCCCTTTCCTGACATACCACTACGAATTTTCCTATGTTTATGTAGACCTTCGACAATTCGGGATCGACAGCAATTGTCACCGGCACGTCATCGCATTCGGGACTCGCGATTACTCGATTGGTTCTGGTATCAATTATGAATACTCGAAAATCTCCTTCGGAAGACACAAAAATGCGGTGCGTCCGGGGATTGGCTGCCATAAAATACGGAAAACCGGCAAGCGGAATGCGGGCTACGACCCGCAACTGGCCGGGGTCGACGACCAGTACGGCTTGCCCGAACTTCTCGGCCAGATAGATTCGACCCATCTCGGGGGCAAACACAAATTCACCCGGCCCGGTCAGGCCTTTTATCTTGGTTGGGCCGAAATGGAGTTCGCGCTCGATTACGCCTGTCCTCGCGTCGAGTTCCATTAACGTGCGTGTCAGCCATTTGACAAGCAGAATGCGGCCCGTTTGTTCAAAGTAAAGCCAGTGTCCGGTATAGGGAGAAGCGATTGACGGCGCCGGTGGAGGAGTGCTCGACCGGGCGGGATTCGAGTCCTGAAAAAGGGCGTACAAAGGAATTGAATCCGAGTCATAGATCCAGCGCAATTTGGGTTTGTCAAAATCATCGCCTCTTTCATTGAGAACATAAAGTTGGCGCTCTTCAACCCTCGCGCAAAGTTTATGCGTTTGAGGATGAACCCAAAGGTCCCAGATGCTGGAAGCCTGGATAGGCACCTCAGCAATGCGTTGATCCGTACGCGTATCGTAAACTTGTATTTTTCCCTCAAAGGGAAACGGAAGAAGATAAAGGCGATGTGTTGTGGCATTCAGCGTAAACCTTTGAGAAAGATTCGGCAGCACTGCTTGCGGTATCAGCACACTGCTCGGCTCAATAAATAGATGTTTGAATCTAGCGAATCGAAGCGGTGCTGGATTTGAATTCCTAGAAGAGTTCTGGTGGGTCACGGCACGACCGGAGTGTGCCTCGCGAGCGTCTGCTGAATTGTGCGCAGATTGTTTCACTGGCGTGTTAAAAAACGCGCCAACTGCGCTAAGCAGCGCCGCGGCGTAAATCAGGAGCAGCGCGGTTGGAATCAGTAGGTGGCCTTGCCGCTTGGCATGTTTCATTGAATTCGATAGAAAAATTCCGAAAAACCAGTGATTTCGTGAACGTTGTTGTGGACGTTGACGTGGTCGTGGACGTTGACGGCTTTTATCCTCATCCTCCGAAGGGTAAGAAAGTGGTCAAAAAAACCACATTTCACGGTTCCGTAACACACACACGTTTTTCGTCGACGTGGACGTGATCGTGGCGGTAGCCGGCCTTAAAGACTTGAGGGACCACGTGGGAGCCAATTTGAATCTTCTCCCTTAGTGCCGCCCGCTCGCACCCCATCAACATGAATCCTGCCCAATAGAACGGTTGGGATGAGAAAGCTCCAGCGCTTCCGGCCTGTATTAGTTTCAACTGCGCTTTTTGGAATGACCGGACCATCGGCGTTCCCTGATTCAGATTGCGATAGAAGCACTCAAAGAACTGAGCAGTGGCCTGCCGGTCGACAGGCCAGCGCGTCGCAATGCAGGTACCGGCCCCTCCGGCAAATGCCGCCCAAGTGAAGCCAATGATCCCCTGTCCCTTTACCGTCTGGCCGCGGCCGCTATCGCATGCGGCCAAAGCAACCAATCGCGCTTTGATCTTCAGGGAAACGAGATCACGCGCCTCCAAAAAGCCGCTATCTTCCCGCTGTGGTGACATGAGCAATGACGAATAAAGCGGGTAGGCTTCGTTGTAGATTCCATGACATGCGAAATGGACGATGTCGGATTCTTCCAAGGCGCGCATCGCCGCCTGCCGCGTTGCTTGGCGCCCTTGGAATATCACGGCGCGGGATCCAAAAATTTGTCGCAGGATAGACGCCTCAGCGTCGACCAAGCGTCCGAAAAAGTTTCCACGGAAGCCATCGCGCACGGTTCCCGAAGCAGGAAGTTGGGGATTTCCCACTAGTGCCACACGCAGAGGCTCCCCTTTTTTATCCGATGACAAGCGCTCGGATCTATCCATAAAAAGCCGCATCGCGGATACCGATGGAGCGTAGGTCACGGCAAATCGTTCGACCAAGTATTTTCTTTGGCCTTGTTGATAACTCCACAACATCTCAAAAGGAACAGACCAAAGAAAGTCATCGGGAATTACACACAGGGCGGAAGACTGCTTTAAACGAGCCTCGATAACAGGCGGAACAAGAGCCCGATACAGAGCCGAGGCTGCCGGGGGATACGAAGCCGAGCGGCTGGCGCCGGCAGGATCAAAACGATACGGACCGGCAAGCTCTGCTACAAAATTCCTGATTTGTGACGAATCTGCGGTCAACGGGCTGACAAGACTTCCATTTCGGTCGATCAGGATGACGAAGGCGTCGTTGCCCATGACAACGTATTCGAGAACCGCGACGCCAGCTCTGTAAACAATCCGCTGCGCATCTCTCAAACTCACGTTTGGTAGTTGCCCCAGAGCCGCGGAAACTTCCGGATGGCGGCGATACAGGCTTTCACGATAGGAGTGATAATCTTGTTCCGCCCGCAACCATTGAGGAGCCGCAAATGCCTTGCCCTCGTTCATCAGCGCGTAACGGAGCTGCACCAGATTATCGTAGCGACGGCGCTCCTCGGCGCGCTCTTTCGGGCTGAGCCATTGGTCTACTCGCGCCTTGTTGGCAAGAAGAGAAACGAGTCCGACTTTGGCCTGCTCTGCAACCCGAAAGACTCGCCCGTAATCTTGACGCCGCAAGTATTGTCGAATGGCCGCATGGTAAGGTTCCCAAATCGCAATCTCTGTTTGTACCGCCGTCTCAGAAGACTGCGGCATTCCGCGCAACCAGCGAGTGATCACATCAATAGCACGTTCGTATTCGCTCAGCGCTTCAACATGCCATCCCATCAGCTCCAGAGCTCTGCCCTTAAGGTAATAGGCTCTCCAGATCAGAGCCGGAACGGGAACGCGCGAACTGATGATTTTGAGCGCCTGACGGAGATGATCCAGTGCGCCCGTTGCTGTTTTCGGCGCGAGCTGGGTTTCGGCCCTGGTAAGCAGGCACTCTGCTTCGAATGAAGAAGTTCCATGGCGCGAGGCAATCGCCCATGCTTCGTCAAGCAGATCTAAAGCCTCCTTTGGCCTGCCTGTCTGTGTAAGGAAGCGAGCGTAGCCGATCCTGACTTTCAGGGGCTGAAGAGCTTCCAGATCTGTCGGATTGAAGGGGCTCTGCGCCAGTGCCAGTTCGTAATAATGCTCGGCGCGCCAATGATCTCCCGCCTCGGCATACAAGCCGGCAATATCAACCGCATACATGGGAGCGCGGCCGGGGAACAGACTGAATTGAGTTTTGCGCCGCGCCTGATCAAACAATTTCAACGCCTCCAGCGGTTGCCCCATCCTTCGATAAATATTCGCAAGAGTCCCGACACAATCAGCCTGCGTGCTGCGGTTTAGGAACCAGTCGCGCAGATTGCCGGCTGATGATTCGGCGGGCTGTGACATCTCCAGTGCGACTTCCAAAGTTCGAAATGCTTCGTCGTGATTCCCGATTTCAAACAGCCAGGCGCCCAGACTCTGCAGTGCGTGAGCTTGATGTATCCGATCACCTACTCTTCCGTACAGTTGAGCCGCCTGGCGCCATTCAGCCAATGCTTCGATAATTTCTCCGCGAAAATCGTGGATGTTTCCCTTGAGCTCATGACCGGCCGCCAGCAGGCGATCGTTTCCGGAAACGGACGCAAGTCTTAAACCTTCATTAAGATGTTGGAAAGCAGCCTTAAAGTTTCGATCTGCGTAATAGCGGCGAGCGAGATAGAATTCATCTTCGGCCAGTTTATCCGCCGGAGCGTTCAGTTTCCTATCCAGGTCCATCAATTCATGCGCTTCGGGACCGGGAGGAACCGCCCAGGTGGCCCTGGCCCTGAGAAGCGCGCGCAGTGTCTCGGCAGCTTGCTGTGAGTCTTTTAGATGACGATAGAGATCCACCGCTTCCCGCAACCAGTCAAGAGCCGGGGCCCAACCCGCACCGTGTTCGCTCGTTATTCGCTCAGCCCGGCGAACCAACTCGTCGGCGCGCTCCCGTATGTTGCGCGCTTCATGGACCGCCGGTACCTGCGCAGTTATCCCAGGCCCAGACGAGATCCAAACATTCGCAAGTAAGAGAAAGATGATCAGGCACTGAGCGCCAGTTGCGAAACATGTCGCCGTTTTTCGCGTCGGCGAAGGTTTTGCGCTCATATTGCCCGGCCCCTGTTTGAAGCAGCACGCTCGCGGTTCCGATTTTTTTCTCACGCTCTTAAGGTGGGGTCAGAGCTTGGCTTAGCTCTGTAAAAATCCGGCGCGCCAACGGAGAACGAGGACTCGATTTCTGCAGCGCGCTATATTCGTCAAGCGCTTTGGTGAATAGCCCATGTTTTTCGTAATAGATTCCTTTCAGCAGATGGGAATCGCCTGCTGTTGCCAGCAACTCCCGCATAGCGCCAACTTCCCCCTCATCCAAAACACGAAATCTGATTGCGGGCGAGTAAATCGCATGGGTCCCCTGCTCTCCCGAAATCACCACAACATAAGCGGCTCCAGGCTTCAACGACACCGTTGCGGAGGTTGCTGACGTCACCTGCTCCCAGAATGGCTTCTCGTCGGCGCCTTCCTGGTAAATGCGAATCCGGGTCACGACGCCGTTTTGCGGGGAACTCCACTGGATCTCGACCCGAGGTTCCGCGAAAACTTCATCGGGGAACGGCCGCTTGACGCCAATCACCAAGGCTTTTGAATCTGAATCAGGTCCCAATATTTTTGGCACGGGAGTAAGGGGAGCCAAAAGTTGGGGCTCGCCTCCGGGAGGTAGTTTTTCGCCAACCATCGCTTCGAACTGTCCCGGTACTCCCGATATTCGCAGCCCCGTCTTTTCATTGGTAATTCGTACCTTGCCGTCCTGAAGCATCATTGCCGGGCGCACTAAGCGAACGCCGACCACGGCGACAATGAGCACCATTGCCGCAATTGCCCCACTGGCAAATGCCCACCGTGGAATCCAAGAGCGCTTTGGATGCTGCACTGACTCGGGCTGCGAAGGCGGCCGATAGGTAAACGCAACCGTGGGCGCAGTCAAGCTTGCCTCACGCGCCTTTTGCATTTGCTCCAGGCGCGACCGGCATATCGCGCATGTATTTAGATGCTCTTTAATCAGTGACGCGTCGGCCGGCTGGAGTTCGTGATCAAGATATAGGGACAGCTCGAGCGACTCCAGGTGAGCAAATGGGCCGCTTATGTTTGCAAGCAGCATGCGGCGCGCCACATCGGACAAAACTTGATGGCAGGAACTGCAGCTCTGCGCGTGCCGCCGGAGTTTCGCCTGCTCAGTGGAGGAACCGGCCGCACTTAGAATTCTTTCAATTTCGCTCCTGCTGAAACACATCGTTTCAGCCTCCGGCGCCGATGAGACATTTCTGCAAACGTCGAATGGCGCGCTGTCTCAGATTGATGACCCTCTGCTGGATCCGGTGGTTCGTCTCATCGTGGATATTCAAAAGCGCGGCAATCTGCAGATCTCGAAGGGGCATTTGACCGAGAGCCTGATCGATCTGCTCTTGAGGCAACCCGAGGATTCTTCTCAGACCTGCCATCGACATTCCATCATCGCGATCCTTTGGCAGCAGACTGTCGGCAATTTCGGGCTGCAGGTGAAGGAAGAGAGCAGAGGCTTCGTCAGAGGGGAGGTTGCTGAAAGCCTCGGCGAGTTGGGCGAGCAGCGATGTATCTACAGGCTCCACCGGCGGCACCGCGGATGAGACGTTCTCGATGTCGCTGATGCTTTCCGGCTGGAATTCGCGCAGGCCCTTCAGCTCAAAGATGATATTCACGATTTCATTGAGCGGAACGGCTGTGCCGAGCCAGTTGAGTATCCCGCTTAGCAGGTCGTCCAGCTCTAGCTGACGCCCAGTAGAAAGGTATTGCTCCAGAGACGCGCGGCTCAACTGAAGTTCTGAGTAACGCTCCGTCCACCGCACCTCTTCACCTTCCCAGATTGCATAACCAGCGAGCGGTCCCCGCGATGAGTTCCAAATTGAAAAACCTCGTGCTCGGCGCCGGCCCCGCAGCGTTTCTACGATGGAGTCCTTCAGCTGCGTCCAGACGGGGTTGACCCGACGAATGCTCCGTTTGCAGAGGTTATCCGCCACACGATCAACATAGATTTCAAACTGTCGAATTGGCGTGGTTCCCCGCGAGCGCAGTAGCCCGAGGAGTGAGACGAAGATTTCACTGATAATATCCTCATGATCCTGCGGCAGAAGTCCGAAACGCCGGATGCGGCGTTTGACTCGCTTGCGAATCTCCGATTCAATCGGCTGCCAGGAGCTATCGTTATGCTGGCCGGACGACCACCATGCGCGGATTGACTGATCCAGACTGCCTGCAACCAGGGGCAAGGGCATCCTTCGCTCCCGATGCAGCGCCGGAATCAAACCCACAACAGCACTTAGGCGTCATGCCTTTCAGCACAAGCCAGCGGCTTTCAGTCCCAAACGCCGCTGGCTCCGCCCTCCACGTATTGAGAGTCCGGCCGGAACGGGATATTAGAAAAGTTAAGAACTTTGTCGCGTAGTATAACAGAAACAGGACAAAAGGAGGCGATATAAACGCTCTGCCGTAATTTTTGGCCGCGGATTAAAACAGGAAGCTAACCCATTGTTGCCGCTACTTGTGACCGTGCTGAAGGTGGTTGTAAGGTGGGGCTCAGGAGAGGGCGACGTGCACGGGCAGATACCGGCAGATCAATTTGCTCGGCGTTGTACTGCAAAGTAAAATACGTCGATGCGCAAAGAAGTTGAACGCCTGATCCTTCAAGCGCGCCGTGATCTGGAAAATGCGCGAAAAAACATCAAGATCGAGGGTTACGAAGTGACAGCGTTTCTTTCGCATCAGGCAGTGGAGAGATATCTCCAAGGAGCTTGGATTCAAGGGAAGCGCCGGCGCCCACCCGCCACCCATTACCTCCGAGAACTGGGCGAAGGGCTAAAGATCCCCAAGGGCCTCATGGCAAATCTGAGCTATTTGAACCCTGACTATACAGTTGCCCGTTATCCTGATGCCGCCAATGGGGTGCCGTACGAACTTTACGACGAGCAAATCGCTCGCGCCAAGGTTAAAGCTGCCGAGGAAGTAGCTAAATGGGTAGAATCGCTGATCCAATCGTGAGGCGCTTTGTCACCGATTATCTTCCCAGGCTGAGGCATAATTATCAGCCCCAGTTGGTTCTAGTTTTCGGTTCTCGATCGAGGGGCGAGGCTCTTGCAGAAAGCGACCTGGACCTAATCATTGTCTCGCATCGTTTTCGAGGCGTTTCCTTCCTGGAGCGTGCTTCGAGGCTAATAACCGATCTCAATCTGTCGCTGCCGGCTGACATTCTTTGCTACACTCCCGAGGAATTTGCCCGAAAACGTAGAGAGCTTGGAACCGTGAGCCTCGCTCTAAGTGAGGGCATACGTCTTTAAGACGCGTCAGCCATCTGTCACGTGGGAGCCGTCGTTGTTGGTCTCGGCGAAGGCCGTGATCGTATCTGCGCCGATTGATTTCCGCCCTTCGTAGCAGCATTAACCGGGCGCTCGCCTGCATTCCTTCAATCAAGGCGTGCGGCTACCGGATGTCATTTCTCGGCCACCGATAACCCTCTCCCCTTCTCCTGTCGAATTGACGTATTTTCCGGTGGTTGCTACCCTTCCA
>DASYPF010000330.1:0-7610 GCA_036006905.1 Acidobacteriota bacterium | reverse complement strand
GCTCTTATCCGGCAGAGACGTTCGATGGTGTGCTGGCCTGGGACCTGTTGAATTATCTCTCTTCTAATGATGCGCACACCCTTGCCAAGAAGCTGTTTACACAAATGAAGAAGGGAGGGGTGCTGCTCGCTTTCTTTTCTTCAGCGAAGATGATCCCCCGCCGTCCCCTGGTTTACCGGATTGAGGATTCCCACAATCTCCACTATGAGAATCACTTTGCGGAAGAAGTGAAAGCCCCCAATTTCACCAACAACGAGATCGTCAAAATGATGGACCGCTTCGCGGTAGTGAACTTCTATTTCCTGCGCAACGGCGTGCGGGAAGCGTTGCTGGCAAAGAAGTAGAATAACGACGTTATGTCTCGATGCACGTTCCGCGTTCCGCTTATCCTTCTGGTTTCCGTTTTCCTGTCCTGCGCCCGCCAGCAATCGTTTCATTTCGCTCCGCCATCTCAAGGTCAAACCCCTTCGCGAAATGTGAAGGAGGAAGCGATTCGATTGAACAATCTGGGCGTGGCCTTCATGGAGCAGCGCGAGTTCGGAGAGGCCAGTAAAAAGTTCAGGGAGACAGTCGAGAGAGTTCCCAACTCGGCGCAGGCGCATTTCAATCTAGGTTTGGCCTATTACAACAACTCGCAGTTTGACCTGGCCAAGACGGGGTTTCAAAAAGCCCTGCAGTTGGACAACCGCCTGGCCAATGCCCACTTCATGTACGCTCTGGCTTTGCGAAATGACAACAATATTGCGGCCGCGATTGCCGAGTTGCAAAAGGTAGAGGAGGTGGATCCGCACGATCCCCAGACATTGTACTTCCTGGGTACGCTACACGCGCGTCAGCAGAGTTATCCGGTAGCTGTCGAGTATTTCCGGCGCGCTCTGGAAGCCGATCCTTCCAATAACTCGGCCCGCTACAATCTCGGCACGACCCTGATACGCAGTGGCAGTCGTGAAGAGGGAGAAAAGGAGCTGGCCGCCTTCCGCAAGCAAGCCACATCGAAAATGTCATCGATGGTGGGAACCGATTATCAAGAACAGGGGAAGTACTCTTTTGCAATTGATACGTTGGAGCTGGAGAAAGCCCCTCCCGCCCCGCCGATCCAAGTGACTTACCAGGATGTGACGGCAAAATTTCCGCCGCTGTCCGGCAGCGGGGCGGCTGGACGCGCGCCTCCAGCCGGCAGCAACACGCGAGGAAACAATTACGGCGGCGGCATGATCGATTTTGACGGAGACGGCCGGCTGGATGTCGCGCTGGTCGATCGAACTGGCAATGTGCGGCTGCTGCGCAACACGCCGGCAGGACTTCAAGATGCAACTTCCTCTTCGGGCATTTTCGTGACCGATGCTTCTTCGCTGGCCTGGGGAGATTTCGATAACGATGGGCGTCCCGATCTTTTCGTGTGCAGCGCTGATGGCGGACATATGTTTCAAAACAACGGAAACGGCAAATTCTCCGATGTCACCGAAAAGACCAAAACACGCGCGCCCTGGCCCGCGCTGGCCGCCGCGTTTGCCGATGTCGACCATGATGGAGACCTGGACTTGCTGGTCACCGCGCGCGGCCGGCAGCGGCCTATGTTGTGGATCAACAATGGAGCCGGCGTCTTCAGCGATATCGGGGAAAGCGCGGGGCTGGAGCCAATCGCAGGCGCTGCGTCGATATTGTTTTCAGATGTGAACAATTCGCGCGACGTGGATTTCCTGTTGGGGTCTCCTGAAACTGTTCGCTTGTATACGAATCTCCGCACCAATGCTTTTCGAAACATCACCCAACGGGTCGGGCTGAGCGGTGCGTGCGGTTCGATTGCCGCCACAGACGTCAACGGCGATGGCTTTATGGATTTGCTGCTGGGAGGAAGGAAGACTTCGGAAACCCTCTGGATCAACCATGGAGGGACATCGTTTACACCGCTGCCGCTGCCGGGAAATGAAACACTGGCCGTTGCCGCCTTCGTCGATTTCGACAATGACGGACACGAAGATGTTTTTGCCATCGAAGCGGCGACGCGGTCGCCCCGGCTCTACCGCAATGGCGGTGACGGTAAATTTGCAGATGTGACATCCAGGGTGTTTCAGTCTTCCTTGCGTATCTCTGGAGATGCCGTCTCAGTGGGTGATTTTGACGCCGATGGGGGACTCGACATTTTGTGCGTCGGAGAAGAGCCGCGCTTGCTGCGCAACGACGGAGGAAACAAGAATCACTGGATCCAGATCGTTCCAGTGGGAACAAACGACAGCAAGTTGGCCCTGGGGACAAAGGTAGAAATAAAGACGGGAATGCAAGTCCAGAAAAAGGAAGTAGTGGCAAACTCGGGTGCGCTCGCTACACAACCCGTGACCGTTCACTTTGGAATCGGGCCGAGAACTACAGCAGACGTGGTTCGTTTTCTCTGGCCGACAGGAGTGCTGCAATCTGAAATCTCGCTGGCGGCGAATCAGACCCGCACTATCAAGGAACTGGACCGCAAAGGAACTTCCTGCCCCATCCTCTACGCGTGGGATGGACGCAATTACCAATTCATCACCGATTTTCTCGGAGGAAGCGCCATCGGATATCTGGCGGCGCCACACAGTTACAACTTTCCAGATTCGGATGAATACATAAAGATCGACGGGTCGATACCACAGATTCGAGAAGGCAAACTCTCTTTCACCATGAATGACCAGCTCGAGGAAGTCATCATGATCGACCAGGCAGAGTTGTACGCGGTCGATTATCCTCGGGATTGGCTGATGTTTCCGAACGAACGGCTGATGGAAGAGCCGCCATTCCCGGAACGCAAACTTTACTTCGCGCGCCAGACTTGGCTGCCCGTGAGCGCTCGCGATGATCATGGCAGAGACGTTTTGCCTGAACTGTCACGCGTCGACCGGACCTGCGTTACTGGATTTAAGAACTTGGCTCCCAAGGGCTATGCCGAGGACCACGCCATCACTTTGGATTTGGGCAACCGGGGTCGTCATCCATTTCTGATGATGCATGCCTGGATTGACTATGCTGACTCAACTTCCAACCTGGCGGCAGCCCAGGCAGGCTTGAAGTTGATCCCCCCTTATCTGCAGGTCCGCGACCGCGCCGGGTCATGGAAGACAGTGATCCGGCAAATGGGCTTCCCTGCGGGCCTGCCCAAAACGATGGTGGTCGACCTGGACAAGAAGTTCTTAACTGAGTCGCGAGAGGTACGGATCGTAACCAACATGAGGATCTATTGGGATCAGATTCTGGTGGGCGAAAGAGAAACACCCCCTTATCGCCAAATGCAGCTTCCATTGAACTCCGCGCTCCTGCATTGGAAAGGATATCCGGCTTTTGTTTCGCCCGACGGCAAGAATCCGCCGCGTTACTATTACAGTCTGGCCACGCCTTTTGCCGATTGGAAATCGCATCTGGGATGGTACACTCGCTATGGCGACGTGACCGATTTGATCAGAAACAGAGACGATGCGCCCGTGGTCATGCTGCATGGCGACGAGATCCGGCTCGACTTTGATGCCTCTTTGCTTGCGCCGCTGCGAGAGGGCTGGAAACGAGACTACCTGGTCTTTGCCGCCGGCTTTGGCAAGGACATGGACGTAAACTCCGCCCGTCCGGATACGGTTGCTCCGATCCCGTTCCGGAAAATGACGGCATATCCTTACCGCGAAAAATATCGGCCGAATCCGCTCTGGGCCAATTACAATACCCGCGAGGTAAAACGAGAATATTGATGAATAAGAAAACGCTGACGACGATCGCGGCGGCTCTGATCCTGCTTGCTGCCGTCGCGTGTTCCCGGCAGCCGAGCCCCGCCCAGATTCAGCAGGAATACACCAATCTGGAAGCGGCGATGAAGGCGGACTTTACAGCTTGGCAGAAGAGCGGGGGCGAGCCGGCTGATCCGCGGCTCACTTGGAGAAAGCGATGGCAAGAATTTGTGGAAAAGTACCCTAATGCCGAGCAGGCTTCCAAAGCTCACTTCTGGATCTTGTCCCTGATGCGGAGCATGCAGGACATGAAGGGAGTTGCCGACTATCTGCAGATAGCTGCGCGCTATCCGAACAACTCCGCCGTCCCGGCGATCATCAACGCTTCCGTGCCCCAGCATCTTCAGTTATACGGAATTGAATCGGCTAGCCAGCAGTTGAAGAAAATAACGGCAACTTCCAAGGTTCGAGAAAATCAGGCTGCGGCGAGCCTGACAATTGCCTTTCTACAGCCCGATGATCCAAAGCGAGTGGAAGCTTTGCAGCTTTTCCTGGACACGTATGGCAACACCAGTCAGTCCGAGGAAGCACGTCGAGCGCTGGACGAGTTCAAACAAGTGGGGATCGGGGCGCAGGCTCCCGCTTTTGAGTTCAACGATCTGAATGGAAAACAGATCTCGCTGTCGGACCTGAAAGGCAGGTGGGTGCTGCTCGATTTTTGGGCCACCTGGTGCGGACCGTGCGCGGCTGAATTGCCGGAGTTGAAAGCAATCCACGCTCAATTTAAGGATAATCAGAAATTCGCAATGATCGGAATTTCCCTGGATCAGGACAAAAAAGAGCTGTTGGAGCGGCTCAAGAAGGACAAGATCGGCTGGTCCCAGTATTTTGACGGCAAAGGATGGGAGAACAGGATTACCCGGCTGTACCGAGTCACCAGTATTCCCGACAGCTTTCTGATCGATCCAGACGGCAAGATCCAGTATAAGGAAATGCCGGGAGCGGAAGTAAGGAAGATTTTGGCGGAGAAACTGAGGTAATTGTGGTCCGTTGTCAGTTGTCCGTCGTCCGTGGTCAGTATTAAAACTCTCCGCTGAACATTTCGCTTTACATAGGAGTTTTCAGGAAATTCTACTTAAAGGAGCACACGCGTCGACGCTACGAACCACGGTCAACTGAATTCCGGCAATAGGCAATGGACTACCGACAACGGACGACGGACCACGGACAACGGACCATTGACGCACCTCCATGTCTTTTTCACTAAAATTCCTGCCCGACTACGCTCCCTTAGTGCTGCGGCTCGCAGGCGGAGTCATCTTTGGCGTTCACGGTTACCAAAAGCTGTTTGGTGGAATGGAAAAATTTGCAGCCACGGTCGCTGCCATTAACTTGCCTCCCTACTTTGCGCAGATTGGCGCCATTGTGGAATTAGTCGGTGGAATCCTTCTTGTCCTGGGTCTTCTGGTGCGCCTGGCATCTTTTCTACTGGCCGGTCAGATGGCCGTGGCCATCGTAAAATTCCACATTCTCTACCTGCATCAGGGGCTCGTTATGGGATTTGAATTCCCGCTGGTAATGCTGGCGATGATGCTGGCACTGTTCCTGCTGGGATCGGGCGCCTGGTCGCTGGATCGAAAGCTGTTCGGCTGGAGCTAGGGAATTTCGAATGGCGAATTTCGAAGACGACCGAAGCTAGCCACGAATTACACGAATTTCACGAATGAGATCTAGGGTCGTGGATGAACGCGAGCAACGTTTTTTCCGCGACTCACATTGTAAACGGAGCGGCCATCCAAGACCCTGGATCTCATTCGTGAAATTCGTGTAATTCGTGGCTAGCTTCGGTTGTCTTCGATCACCCGGATACCCAAGGCCTCCGCCAGAAAATTCGCCTGTGGATAGGCGTGCCCGACGTGCTGGCGGAAAGCTTCTGCAAATTGGACCGGCTTGACCGCTACCTTTGAAGCCTGCTCGGCCAGCGTGGTGCTCCAGCGCCGCATACTGTCAATGTATTCGTCAATGCCGTGATGCGCGCGCAGCCAGTCGCGCTGGCTCTTGTGACATGCGAGCATCTGCTGCTTCAGTTCGACACAATCGCTGATATCGACATAGAACTGCGGAGCGACCGGCTTGCCGAAAATATCCTTTCCTTCCAGAGGCTGAGTGTAAAAGAGAGAAGGAATCGCTGCAGTTCTCCCGGACCGCGACCACTCGCCGGTGTCGTAGTTGGGTACAGGCGCGTAGAAGCAGGCATTCCGCACCAGGAGGCTGGTGGCTTCGTGATCGGATAGATAGTCGTGCGCAGGATGCGTGAAGACTGCCAGCGGATTAATCTGCCGCAGCAGTGCCGTCGTTTTTCGATTGGATGCGTCGTCGTTGTAAATGCAGAAGTCGCTGAAGCCGACGTAGTGGAAAGTCGCGCCAAGCACCGTGCAGGCTGCCTCTGCTTCCCGGCCGCGAATTTGTTTTAATTCGTCGGCTGCGTATTCTAGAGATCCACAGTCTCCCAGGCTCATCGAAGCCACGTGGATTTCGTAGCCTAGTTGCCTGAGCAGATAGAGCGTGCCGGCGCACATGAACTCTACATCATCCGGATGCGCGCCCACCGCCAGAATTCGGTTGTTGCGTTGCTGCATGATTGTTACTGAAGGGAGAAAAGAGAATGGAGAAGAGAGACCACTTGTCTCCCTTCTCCTTTCCCCCTTCTCCCTTCATTTGCGGTGGTCACCGCATGGAAATCGCGACGTCGTCCGCTACTCCGCCTAGAATCGTATAAGTGCCCGCAACCTCCTGCAAGATCGAACCCGGCACCAGTGTGTTCACCGGCCCGTGCGCCACCAGCCTCGCGATAAAGCGCTGCCAGCTTATCCCGCCGCCCAGATATCCATCCAGCCAGAAGCTTCGATCTCGCGCCGCCAGAATGTCACGCGGCCCAATGGTGCAAGCCTTAGGCGGGACGCAGGACCAGTCGCCCCCAAACGAATGCAGCGCATTTTGCATGATCGTCATCGGATGCAGTTCCACAACTCGCGCCCCGGCGCGCTTGTATGCACTCATGTCATCCCCGAATTCAAAGCCAAGATGCGCCTCCCAAAACGCAATGTGACCGCACCATCCGATCCCTCCGTAACAAACATCGGCGCCACCGGCGTCCTCAATCATCCGGCTGTAACTTTGGATGTTTTTGCTGCCGGGGAAATGGATCTGCTCCAAAGGGGGGCGCAATTCCGGTTGGATCTTGAGAAAGAAGTTTTCCATCATCGCCGTCTGAAAGGATCCCGCCCAGCAGGCCGGGGCGCTGTTTCCGTCCTGGTCGGCGTATTCATCCATGTTGAAGGTGTGCACGTGGTGGCATGAAATGTGTAGCCGATTGATCAGGCGCGCTGCGATGTCGTACTGAGGCATGGGACCGACCGGGAAAATGCCGACAAACTTCCTTCCCGCCTCCAGCGCCGACCGGATTCGGGTAACAATGTCGAGCGCAAACTCAAAATAAAAATCACCCGGCTCTTCGATGACCCGGATTTGAAACTGCGGATTTCCATGCCTGCAGATTTCTTCTCTTCGAATCTTTCTGACTCTTTCGCACACCGTGCGGTCGCGAAAAGGAATGAACTCAGCCAATTGGTAGGAGAATTGCTCAGCAGCGCGATTCGATTTCAAGTGTGCTCCAACGAAGACCTGCTTAGTACCGAAAAATTTCTACCACCAAGGACACAAAGGACACCAAGACACGGCCCGACCGCAGGCCGCAACTAAAAGCGTCATTAGAGTCATCAGTCATTAGACCGCCTACTCCAAAGAAAATAAAGATTCTTTTGGTACCCGTAGGCATGAAAGTTGACGCGCCTGTGTCACGCCGGCACCCACAGAGCCGCGACCGGAAGGGAGCGGCGCGCCGATGTGACACTTTGCGACCACACC
>DASYPF010000329.1:0-6256 GCA_036006905.1 Acidobacteriota bacterium | reverse complement strand
TTTCGGATCGTAAATGCCAATTCCTTGGGCAAGAAGCGATGAAAAGTCGCCTTCCCGAAATGCTGCCTCGGGTACTTTGGCGAAACCCTCGTTGATTTTGCTCAACCGGTATCCTTGGTAATCCAGAAAGAAGAAAGTCTTATTCTTCCGAATCGGTCCGCCCAAAGCGGCCCCAAACTGGTTTTGCCTGAGTGAGGCTTTGCCGGGGCTGACCGGGTTGCGGAAGAAATTGGCGGCGTTGAGGGTATCATTGCGCAAAAACTCATAAATGCTGCCGTGCAGCTCATTGGTGCCGCTTTTGGACTGGATTGAAATCACGCCTCCGGCTGTATGACCATACTCGGCCGAAAAGGCGGAAGTCAGAACTTTGAACTCACTCACAGCTTCCAAGTTGGGGCGCATGTCCACATCCGATTCGCGGATGGACGACATTTCGATTCCGTCCAGTGTGACCGAGTTGGATTCAGGCCGCATGCCGTTGATGGAAAATGTCACGTTGGTCGTTGCGCCGCCTTGGTCATTGGAAGTGTCTTGCACTCCGTTGCTGAGAAGCAGCAGCGAAAAGAAATCCCGGCCGTTGAGCGGGAGTCCTTTGATCTCTTTTTCTTGGACAATTTGATTGATGTCGTGCTGCTCGGTTTGAAGCAGCGTGGTGCCCACGCCGCGCACTTGAACTGTCTCGGTGACTTCTCCGACGGCCAGCACGAAGTCGGAACGAAGTTTCTGGTCAACAACCAGACGGAAAGGCCCGCTTACCCCGGTCTTGAATCCCGGAAGTTCTGCTTTGACCTTGTAATTGCCGATCGGCATATTCGCCAGAGTGTAGTTACCGGACCCGTCGGTCAAGACGGCTCGTTCAAAGCCTGTTTCCAGATTGCTTGCTGTCACCGTTGCCCCGGGTATGACAGCCCCGCTGCTATCGGAAACAGTGCCCAGTATGGTTCCTGTGGTAATTTGCGCCCGGAGGACGGACGGCAGGAGTGCGAGTGTCAGGACTACCAGCGCCATAACGCAATTTCCGAGGGTCTTCTTTTGAAGGTCAGAGAGGTTACGCATAGGAAGCATCTCCTTTGAGTCATTAAAACTGAACTTTACTCTTTAATCTATAATTGATAATCTTGTATCGTTTAAAAGTCAAGAGGGAATTTTTGGTGCCGGGTGAAGCGAAGCGAAACCCGGGGATTTAGGGAAATAAAAAGAATTCGAGCCCGCGACAGCGGGCGATAGGTATTCCATGGTGTTCAGGCGTCAGCCCGATGCTTGTGTGGAAATCTCCGAGACGGTAGGATTGATTAGAGAGTGCAGATGACACGCCCAAGAATTACCATCCAAGGAGTTGACTCGACCATCGAAGCAGTGCAGTTCCAGTCACTGGCCGAGGTGGCCGCACAAAATCTTCGCAACGCCATAATCGATGGCAAACTAAAGCCGGGCGAAAGGCTGGTCGAACAAAAGCTGGCGACCCAGCTTGACATCGGTCAGCCTACACTGCGTGAAGCACTCAAGGAGCTCGAGCACCAGGGCTTTGTAAGGAAGCTGGCCAACAAGGGAACGTACGTAACGAAGCTAAGCGAGGACGATTGCCGCAAGATTCTGCAAGTCAGGATGGTGCTGGAGGTGCTGGCCATCGAGCAAGCCGCCGCCAATGTAAATGACTCCGCGATGCAGGATCTGGAAGCGACAGTGAAGGAAATGGATATTGCGGCCCGTAAACTCGAGCGAAACCGGTTTCACAAGGCCGATCTGGCGTTCCATCGGCGGATTTGGCAACTCACCGATAACGAGTACCTGGTAGCGGCGCTGGAGCGCGTGGTTTTCTCTCTTTTTGCATTCGTTCTGCTTGTCCAGGACCGCAAAGACTTTCTTGCCGCGGTCCAGCAGCACCGTGAGATTTTAGAAGGGCTGCGCTCGGGCGACCCGAAGCGGGCAGGCGAGACCTTCATGCAAAGTACCACCAAATTCTGGAAGGAACGTCATCACTTCAGCGCCGGCGTGTAAAGTTTCACATTCTCCCGCCAGAGCATCACGGCAAGCCCTCCCGCGGCCACAAAAACGATCCCGCTATCCACCCGGATTATTCACAAGAGTTCACCGCGCAATTTCCCCGCACGCGGGAACCCCAGCATCGTGTGCTAACATCTTACGATGGCTTTTGACAGCCACGAAACGATCCGCCCAACGCATCCGTGCACAATCAGCATGATGCTGTGCCTGATTCTGACGGCCACGTTTTTCGCCGCGACGCCAACACAGTGGATCTCCAGAGGCATCGGCGGCGGCGGAGCGCTATTTTCTCCAAGCTTCAGCCCGCACAACCCGAACGAGCTATACGTCGCGTGCGATATGTCGGGACTTTATCGCACCACAGACCTGGGACTGTCATGGTCTTTGGTCGACTTCAAACAGATGCAGGTGGACAGACCGTCTCGCGTTCAGTTCACCAACGACCCTTCCATACTGTACTGCCTAAACTTCAAGGGCGACAGCGGTGTCCCCTACAAGAGCATGGACGGCGGGCTTACATGGAATCCGCTGTCCAGCGACCCGACCGATCACGATGCTTTCAGCCTGGCGGTAGACAGCGGTAACTTGAACCGCATCGTAATCTCCGACTTTACTCGAGTCTATTTTTCCAATGACGGCGGCGCCTCGTTCGCAAAGAAATATGAAACTGCGGACAATAACTCAGGGTGTCATCTGGCAGGTATTTTTTTCGACGGAGACAATATCTACATCGGCACAAGCCAGGGACTGCTCGTCTCAGCAGACGGCGGCCGCAATTTTGCTGTCTCTCCAGTTACAGGCATTCCCTCATCCCAGAAAATGTTCTCTTTCGCAGGGGCAAAGCAGGATGAAAAGGTTCGCCTCTTTGCGGTGACACTGGATGCTGGGAGCGTTTATGCCCGAGTCAATATTGAGAGCGAATACACCAACTACAAGTCCATCTATGTGTTGGATTGGGGGCAATCCAATTGGACGCAGAAAACAAGTGGCATCGCGGCCACGCACTATCCTAGCTTCGTCTCCGCGGCTGAAAACAACATTTCGACCGTCTATGTGGCCGGCGGCGACGATAATGAGCTCCCGATTATTTACAAAAGCACCGATGGTGGCACCAGCTGGCGCAGCGTGCTGCTGACCGCCAATAACCAAAATGTCTTTACGGGCTGGGCGGGTTATCGTGGAGACAGGGATTGGTCTTATGGCGGCGCGGCTCTAGGATTTGCGGTTGCTCCCAACGATGCGAACAAGTTTGCCTATACTGATCTCGGATTTGCCCACCTGAGCTCCGATGGGGGTGCGACATGGAAGCAAACATACGTAAATAGCGCAGATCAGAATCCACCGAATGCTCCCACTCCAAAAGGCAAGAGCTACCACGGCATTGGTCTTGAGAACACCAGTTGCTGGTGGCTCACCTGGTCGGACTCGAACAACCTGTTCGCTGCTTTCACCGACATTCGGGGAATACGGAGTGCCGACAGCGGCATTTCTTGGTCATTTAACTACACAGGCCATAACTTGAACACGATGTACCAGTCGATCCAGCATCCCACGAACGGCTTTCTTTATGCGGCCACTTCATCGGTGCATGACATGTACCAAAGCACGTACCTCACGGATGCACGGATTGACGGCGCAAGAAACCGTGCGGGGAGAGTACTGTTCTCCACCGACCAAGGCGCCGCCTGGCAGCTTCTGCATGACTTTGGAATGCCGGTCATATGGGTCGCGCCTGACAGCAGCAATCCGAATCGTCTTTATGCCAGCGCGATTCACAGCAGCCTCGGCGGAATTTTTGTTTCCGATGATATCCAGCGCGGGGCAGCATCAAGCTGGAGAAAACTGGCAAATCCTCCTCGGACCGAGGGACATCCGTTCAACATCGTGCTGCTTAACGACGGCACTTTGGCCTGCACTTACTCTGGAAGGCGAGCCGGCAGCCCACTTGCTTTTACATCCAGTTCCGGCGTGTTCACCAGTACGGATGGCGGCAATACCTGGATGGACCGCAGCGACCCGGGCATGCGCTACTGGACTAAGGACCTCATCGTTGACGCTCATGACCCGACACAAAGCACCTGGTACGTGAGCGTGTTCAATGGTTGGGGCGGTCCGCCCAACAACCTGGGCGGATTGTATCGAACGACGAACCGAGGACAATCCTGGACGCGAATCTTCAACGCGGACAGTGTAGAGTCCTGCGCCATTGATCCGGTCAACGCAGATGAAATGTACGTGACCACCGAGCGTGAGGGATTGTGGTATAGCAGCAATTTCAACACTATCAACCCAACATTCACGGAAGTTTTCTCTTATCCTTTCCTACACCCTCTGCGAGTCTTTTTCAACCCGTCGAATTCGAAAGAAATCTGGATCACTAGTTTCGGGAATGGCCTGCGGGTTGGGGGTCAAGCCGAAAGGCTTCGGCCACGACGCCGGCCGTAATCAAGGCGCCGCGCCTA
This sequence comes from Acidobacteriota bacterium, assembly GCA_036006905.1. Classification (GTDB taxonomy): domain Bacteria; phylum Acidobacteriota; class UBA6911; order JACQSX01; family JACQSX01; genus DASXTB01. The sequence continues at coordinate 1,790 of DASYPF010000329.1, read as the reverse complement.
CGGCGCACACCGGGGTGTGGACATTTCCGGGGCCACAGGCGCCACCCAAGTCAGAGCCCGGAGCGTAAAGCGACGGGTCCCGCCCAAGTGACAAACTGCGGGACTCGTCGCTTAACACTCCGGGCTCTGACATATCGGTGAGCTATCCTGTGCGCCTGCGGCGCACAATGTGTGCCTCTAGCGCGCCAGCGCCTACCGCGCTCCTGTAGGCTATGTGATTTTTTCGACTTTGCCGTCGAGGCTCATGAGCAGGAGCTCGATCTCGAGTCTCGGGTGTCGCTCCTTGATGAGACGGGCCAGTTTCTTGAGCTGCGTGGCATGAACCTCGCGCTCTTTGGCTGGGTCTTTGGCAAGATCTTCGCCGAGAATAACCTTGTAAGCTCCACAATCTCGGTGATCCAGAACTATGACTCTGTGAATGTTGTGGAGCTGGATCGCGATATCAAGGTGTTCCCAAAAAGTCTTGTTCCAAGCGGGATACTTGTTTGTAATCGCACCGAGCGCGGCGCCGGCGAGGACGATGTGGTCGTACTGCTCCCGCAGGCCGCGGCTGGACATATATTGCTCGGTATGGTGTGTGAGACGGTAATCCATGCAACTCAAGAGCAGCGCCTCCGTCTTGCCCGCCGCCTGCGTTACACCTCCTGGCAGCAGAGACGCCAGCAAGCTGACACCTCCACCCAATGTGGCGAGTTGAAGAAACGTTCGCCGAGTCTGCTCGGCAGGACGGACTTTGTTACTGATCGAAAGGTCTTTCATTGGTGTTCTCCTTGATGCTAAGAATAAAAACTCATGATATTTCGATCAACATCATCGGGGTACGCGAATCCCCGAGCTTTAACAGTTTCCTTCGCGTAGCTCTTCCCTCAGGATTTCGTAAAACCTGTCTTTGGCTTTGCGCTCCATCCATGGTGTGTGTCCACAGGTTTTGAGCAGGATAAATCGAAAGTCCTTCAGAACCGCTGCCAGGGGCTTTTGGACCCCATCTGCTGGATGCGGATCGTAATCACCGTGGATCGCAACTGCCGGACATGCGATATGTTTTCCGAGTTCCAGAAGTCTTCCGCTCCTTCTCAGTTCTGCAGCATCCTTCCATACGCTTTGAAAGAGATTACTCTGAGTGCCGACTGAGACAGTTTCATTCGAATCGTTTGTGATTGGATCGTACGCATCGCTTCTTGAAGCCAACTGCCTAAGCCGCGCAAGTAATATGTCCTTGTTCTTAGTCGCTGGATCGTTCAGCGTCCTGACAGTGGATTCGAACTCTGCTCTTTGTGCTTCGCTGAGGCGACTTAACCTGGTCTCTTGAATTGTCGCAACATACTTCTCTTCAAAGGGCCCACTTCCAACGAGAATCAACTTTTTGACGATTACCGGATAACGAGCAGCAAGAACATAGCTAAGCCAAGCACCCCACGAAAAACCAACCAGTGTAATAGGAAGGCTTCCATAAGTTTCCAGAACCGCTCTTAACTCCTCAATCTGTCCGTCAAGCGATGCTGCGGTTTGAATCGGTTCCAAGACACCACGATCGAAAGCAAGTTGGCGCGCTACCGGGCTCATCTCGCCGGCCGCGCCGGGACCGCCGTGAACCACAGAGACGTTGAAAGGTGGCCGTCCATACACTCTCAGATTTTCTGGTTTCGACAACTTCGGCACGGCGAAACTCAATGGATAGCGAACTCAATGGATAGCGAACTGTCCCACGCCAGCCTAACGCCCCGGCATCAGAAGCTGTGAAAAAATCCGAGCCGTGACCGTTAGGAAGCGGACCCTCCGGCGAGAGTCCC
>DASYPF010000328.1:0-10943 GCA_036006905.1 Acidobacteriota bacterium | reverse complement strand
GGGTGAAAGGCTGGCAGCATTCCCATGACAATATTTCTCGGCATCGACTGCGGAACCCAAAGCCTGAAGGCAATTCTCTGGGATGCTGAAGCCGGAAACGTCATAGATTCGGCTCAGGTCGCCTATCCGCTGATCGCCGGGCTCCCCCCAGGACATAAAGAGCAGCATCCGGAAACCTGGGTTAACGCGCTGGAAGGATGCATCGCGCAACTTAAGAAGAAGGGAAACGCAAAACTTGCCGAGGCGGCGGCAATGAGCGTATCGGGGCAACAGCATGGCTTCGTTCCCCTCGACTCTTCTCATAGAGTAATTCGACCTGCCAAACTGTGGTGCGATACCTCAACCGAAGCCGAGTGTGCAGCTCTGTTAGACGCGGCTGGAGGCCTGACAAGTACCATCGCAGAAACCGGCAACGGCATTCCCGCAGGCTTTACCATTTCCAAGGTGCGCTGGTTGAGAGACCACGAACCGGACAACTACCGGCGCCTGGCGCACATCCTGCTGCCGCACGATTACCTGAACTTCTATTTGACCGGACAAATCGCCGCTGAATGCGGAGACGCGTCGGGCACAGGATTTTTTCAGGTGCGCAATCGCCGCTGGTCCGAAAAAGCACTGCAATGGATTGATCCTGACACCTGCCTTTTGGAAAAAGTGCCTCCTCTAATCAAATCGCATAAACCAGTCGGAACTCTAAGGCACGCACTCTCTGAAAGGTGGGGCATGAGCGAAACCGTGCTTGTCAGTTCCGGCGGCGGCGACAACATGATGGGCGCCATCGGAACAGGTAACGTCACAGACGGCATGGTCACTGTCAGCTTGGGGACATCCGGTACGCTGTATGCTTGTTCCTCTGTCCCGGTGATCGATCCAGCGACGGAAATCGCTGCTTTCTGCGATTCCACTGGGAATTGGCTGCCGTTGGCGTGCACCATGAATGTCACAGTGGCAACAGAAATGATACGGTCTGGTTTCTTTACTATGGCCGACTTCGCCCAGTTTGATTCGGGGATATCGAATCTTCCTCCAGGAAGTCATGGCCTGATCCTGCTTCCTTACCTGGAAGGCGAGCGCATGCCAAACGTTCCTCAAGCCACCGGCGTGCTGCTCGGCTTGCGACCGGCAACGTCTACGCCGGCCCATTTGGCTCGAGCGGCCATGGAAGGAGTGACGCTCGGACTGCGCTATGGTCTGGATCGGATGAAATCTCTCGGAATCGAACCGCGGGTAATTCAACTCACTGGCGGAGGCGCGAAGAGCCGGGTGTGGCGCCAGATTGTCGCCGACGTCTTCGACACGGGAGTCGCGTGTCCTGTGGGCGACGAAGGAGCAGCCCTGGGCGCGGCACTGCAGGCTTACTGGATGTGGGAGACGGAACGCGGCTCGGGACGGAGCATTAAAGAAATCACCGCAAGATACGTTGCACTCGACCCGGAGACGGTGACAGCTCCGAACCCGAAGAGCCGCGATTGTTATGCGGAACTCTATGAGGTCTACTTGAAATTTAGCACTCTTTTTTGCACTGATTGCGTCGCGAGCAGCGATTCAGTATTCGCGCGACACCGGCATTTCGTGGAAAAATACTCGTAATGGCCGCGAATGAACGCGGATGAACGCGTGTGGGCTCTTGCGCAGTCGGTGCACTCAGCCATACGTTGCAATCGAAGAGCCCATCCGCGTTCATCCGCGTTCATTCGCGGCTACTAAGGAGTTATCATGTCTACCTACAAACCCCACCCCCAACACAAATTCACTTTCGGCCTCTGGACCGTGGGCAATCGCGGGCGTGATCCTTTTGGGGATTCCACCCGCGAACCTCTTCCCCCAGTCAGCATCGTCAAGATGATGTCGGAAATCGGCGCCTATGGCGTCAACTTCCATGACAATGACTTGGTGCCAATCGACGCGACGCCGACTGAGAAGCAGCGAATCGTCAGCGAATTCAAGAAGGCACTTGCCGATTACGGCATCAAGGCGCCCATGGCCACGACCAATTTGTTTTTTGACCCGGTCTTCAAGGATGGAGCATTCACGTCCAACAGCGCCAAAGTGCGCGCCTATGCCCTGCAGAAAACCATGCGGGCCATTGATCTGGGCATGGAGGTGGGCGCGGCGCTCTACGTTTTTTGGGGAGGCCGCGAAGGAGCCGAGGTGGATGCTTCGAAGAACCCTGTCGACGCAATCAAGTGGATGCGGGAGTGCATCAATTTTCTCATCCGCTACGTGAAGGACAACAAATACAAGCTGAAGTTTGCGCTGGAACCCAAGCCCAACGAGCCGCGGGGCGATCTGTATTTACCAACCGTTGGCGCGATGCTCGCTTTTATCGAAACGCTGGACGATCCTGACATGGTAGGAGTCAATCCGGAGCTGGCGCACGATCACATGGCGGGGCTGAATTTCCATCACTCTGTCGCGCAGGCGTGGGAGGCAGGCAAGTTGTTTCATATCGATCTCAATGATCAAAAATTGAATCGCTTCGATCAGGATCTTCGATTCAGCTCAGAGAATTTGAAAGCCTGCTTTTTCCTCGTCAAATTCCTGGAAGATGTCGGCTACCCGGGTTCGCGACATTTCGATGCGCACGCCTATCGCAGCGAGAACCCCGAAGGCGTCAAGGAATTTGCCAAAGGCTGCATGCGGACGTATCTGATTCTGAAAGAGAAAGCCGAGCAGTTTAACAAGGACAAAGAAATAGGGGCATTGCTGGAAGAGATCCGCGAAGAAGACAAGACGCTTGAGAAAGCAATGAAGGAGTACTCGCGAAAGAATGCGGCGGCACTCTCAGCCGCCAAGCTGGATCGAATCGCGCTCGGCCGCAGGCCGCTCCCGTACGAAAGACTTGATCAATTGACGATGGAGATTTTGATGGGCGTGAGGTAAAAGCCAGGCGCAGCCTCGAGGCGAGGCAAGCCTCGTCTGGCACAGCCGCTTTCAGCGTGGCCTGCGCCGCATAGCGGCGTTTGACTTTAGCCCAGCCTTTCAAGGCCGGGAATCCAAGACAAAGAAAAGATCTCGTCGCGTAGCGACGATTGATTCAACCCGGGCTCAATCGTCGCTACGCGACGAAAAACACATTAATGATCGTTCTCCCGGCCTTGAAAGGCCGGGCTAAATTCATCGGTCGCTGACGCGACCATCAAGATGCGATAGCGACTGTCTCCCTATAGAACTGAAAAATGTCCAAACTCCAGGGCGCGGCTTCGCCGTGCTTAGCCCGCCATATTGGAGCCCCTGGGGCTACACCGCGCTTCGCCCGCACACGCTGGCGCCCACAATGATCAAAGCGCCAAACGAAATGGTTTTCCCCCAACAGTACGATACGTTAAGAAACCTCGTCGATCGAAAGTGGCGATTTCCGTAATTTTCAGCTCGCCCGCCAGCAGGACCAGCGTCGCGTCGGCGAAATCCATTGGCGTATCAGAGTATTTTTCCATTAACGCTGCCGCCGATTTCAGCCGAACAGGTTGCGTGTAGTCATAAACGAGTGTACGCGTCACTTCAATAAACTCGGCCAGAATTCCAGGGCCATCAGGGACACCACGGACGAAATACATTGCCTCGGTAATAACAGCGCTCGTCGTGCAAAGCTGACCCGAAAACTCTCCCAGTCCTCTGATTGTTCTAATGTGCTCCGGCTGGTCTCTGTCAAGGTAGGCAACCAGAGGGCCGGTGTCGAGCAGCCAGAGCTTCATCGACGCCAGTTATGTGCCTTTAGTTCTTTTCGCCAAAGGTCTTGAAGCGACCCCTTCAGGGACAAGCGGCCAACCAAATGTCCGGCGCGGGTTGCTAGCGGTCTTTCCTCCAAATGCTGTTCTAGAATCTCCCGAACCAGTTGCGAGTCAGTTTTGCCAAGTTGCCTCGCCTTGCGTCGCAACTGTTCTCTTTGATTCTCATCCAAGCGTACGGTCAATGTCTTACTCATGTATTACATTGTAAGCCACGCGGCTGCGGAATACAAGGAAATACGCCACCTTTCCCGCTCATGCCGGCGCAGGGTTGGTTGTCATTCTCAAGATCTTCCGTCTGCAGAGCGGTTGGGATATCATTTTCACCTGTTACCGAGGATGTTAAGTCCTTCCATCAAAAAAGAAGGTAATGTGCAATGACTCGATTCAACAATTATTCGAGAGTAGGAACTCGATTTGTGGGCCGCGCGCTGATTCTGTTTTCTCTGGTCCGATTGGCGTGCCCTGACGGATACGCCAATAATGCAAGAACCGCCCCGAAGACCGCCATGAAACTGCAGCAACTTGACCTGATGCCGGTACCGTGGCTAATCAGTTGGGAAAATGGACGACTGATTCTCACACCGCAATTCACTATGGGGGTGACTGGCCCAGCTGAACCTCGAGTAGAACATGCCATCCAGAGGACCTTAAATCGACTGGAAGAAAGAACGGGCCTGAAGTTCCTGGCGGCTTCAAGTAAGACCTCAAACGCAAAAAGCAGAGCCCCGAGAGCCGCTCAGGAAAAGACACTGGCCATCCAGTACGATAATGCGGGATTTGCAGTGCAATCGGTCACCGAAGACGAATCCTACACATTGCACGTGACTCCCCAGCAGGCACGCATCTCGGCTGCCAATCCTTTGGGGGTGCTTCATGGCTTGGAGACATTCCTGCAACTGGTCCAGCGGGACAGAACCTTATTTGTCGTTCCAGCAGTGCGCATCAAAGATCGGCCGAGATTTCAATGGCGTGGCCTGCTGATCGATATTTGCAGGCACTGGGAACCGGCCGAAGTGCTCAAGCGCAACATCGACGGCATGGCCGCCGTCAAGATGAACGTATTGCACTGGCACCTGACAGAGGATCAGGGCTTTCGCATCGAGAGCAAGAAATTTCCCAAGCTGCACGAGCTTGGCTCGAAAGGACAATATTTCACTCAGGATCAGGTCCGTGAAATCATCGCGTATGCCAAAGACAGGGGGATTCGCGTCGTTCCGGAATTCGATATGCCGGGACACACCACCAGTTGGTTGGTGGGGTACCCGGAACTCGCAGCCGCACCTGGGCCTTATCAGATCGCGCCTATCTGGGGAGTCTTCGACGCGGCGTTTGATCCTACGCGAGAAGAGGTCTATCAGTTCATCGATGTCTTTCTTGGCGAGATGGCTGCGCTGTTTCCAGATGAATACATGCACATTGGCGGGGATGAAGTTAACGGCAAGCAATGGAACGAAAACCCCAAGATTCAAGAATTCATTCGAGGGCATAATTTCAAAGACAACCATGACCTGCAGGCGTACTTTAACAGTCGCCTCTCGCCGATTCTGGCCAAGTACGGCAAGAAAATGGTGGGTTGGGATGAAATCCTTCACCCCGATCTCCCCAAAAACATTGTCGTCCAGTCCTGGCGCGGGCCGGTTGCCCTGGCGCAAGCGGCCAAGCAGGGATACGACGGCATCCTCTCGCACGGCTACTATCTGGATCTGGCACTGCCTGCTTCGATGCACTACGTCGTCGATCCTCTTCCGGCTAACAGCGACCTGACAGCCGATCAGAGCAAGCACATTTTGGGAGGCGAGGCGTGCATGTGGGGTGAGTTTGTCACTCCGGAGACGATCGACTCTCGCATCTGGCCGCGCAACGCGGCGATTGCGGAGCGCCTTTGGTCATTGGCGGATGTCCGCAACGTCGACGAGATGTATCGCCGGCTGGAAACGCAAAGCGCGCGGCTGGAAGAACTGGGCCTGACGCATCGCTCGAACTATCCGGTAATGTTGCAGCGTCTTGCCGGGGAAGGAAACCCTATCGAGCCGATGAAAGTCCTCGCCGATGTCGTCGAGCCGGTTAAATATTATGCCCGCGGCTCGGTGCGCCAGTACACGCAGGACACGCCGCTCAACCGCCTGGTGGATGCTGCGCGGCCGGAAAGTGACGCGGCGCGTATTTTTCGCAAGGTGGTCGATCAGTTTCTGAAGGACGCACCTGATTGGAAGGATCCGGCCGATCTCCGCGCTACTCTCACGACGTGGAAAAACAACGACGCAGTGTTGCGCCCCATTTTGGAAAAATCAGAGCTGGCGGCCGAAGCCGTAGCATTGTCGAAGCATCTCTCATATTTGGGCGAACTGGGCTTGAACGCCGTGGAATCGATTGTTTCCAAAAAACAGACTGTGTCGTCCTGGCAAGATGAAGCAAAGCAAACACTCGACAGCGCCCAGAAGCCGCAAGCTGAGGTTTTCATCGCCCTTGTCCCCGCCGTCCGTAAATTGGCGCTGGCATCCGGCCAAATGGACAAGCTCAACGGGATGTCGGCCGTTGAATGGAATGCTCAGTTGGACGCCCAGGTAGAGGCGGCAACGCCGAAGCCGAAAGAGTAGGAATTTCGAAGGACGAATGTCGTAACAGAAAAATTGGTACGGCTTATTGGGACACGGATGACACAGAAATCACGGATTTGCGAATGTCTTTTCCCGAAAAGACATTGGTGAGTCCGTGTTTTCCGCGTTTTCCGTGTCCTAATAAACGGTAACAATTTTTCTGTTACCGTGTACTAGCGCGGGCGAGCAGGCGTTCCACATTGCGAAACAGGATCTTCTCGCGATCTTCCGCGGTAAGAAAGGCGTTCTTTACGCGTGCCAGAACAGCAGACGGTTCATTGATGGTGAAGTCTGAGCCGTAGAGCACGCGGTCGGCGCCGATTTCTTTAACCGCCCTTTCCAAGATACCTACCCGCTCGATCCCCGAGCCGGAAAGATCGATGTGCGCATTCTTGTGCCTGGCAATGATGTCAATGCGCGAAAAAATGTCGTCTTTGCTTCCTCCCAAGTGCGGAAAGACAATAGTCGCATCCGGGAAATTTTCCGCCAGATATTGCATCTCTTTTGTGTTTGTGTGGATTTGCATAACCAGGTTCAGTTTGACGGCCAGCTTCATCACCTCCGCCCACTCCGGCGTGTCGTATCGATAGCCTGTCATGTAATTGCAAAACTCTCCCAGCCAGACAAAACCGTATTGGCGGTGGCACTCTTCGATCTCGCGCAGCGCCTCATCGATGCGAAACGGTGTGATGACGCAGCTTCCCCGAAAACGACCCTTGTAACGGTCGACATATTTTGCAACCTCGCGGTTTCCCTGGCGGTAATCGTCAGGACTTTGAGCTTTATTGCTCCACGACGAAGAGATGACACCCCGCTGAACCCCGCATTTGTCCAGGTAAGCGACAAACTCCGGCATGTTGCGGGTGACAAGATTCCACTGGAAATTCTCCCCATTGTCGCTCGGGATATGCAAATGAGCGTCGAAGATCCCGCGCCGTGTCTCGGCCTGAGCTTCTTTTGACAGAGGAGCTCCAATAATGAAATTGGCCAGGCTGATCAAGCCGGCCCGAAATATTTGTCGGCGATGGAAAAATGACATGGTGCCCCCCTTTGGTTTTGCTCGCTTGGTGCTGTTCGTGGCCGGCTTTCTCTGTGAAACCTCTGCGTTCTCTGTGACTCTGTGGTGATTGCCCGTCGACATCTTCACCACAGAGTCACAAAGATCACAAAGGATTCACAGAGATTTACTTTTGTGCCTCAGTTACCCAACCGCTTACCCCGTTAAGGCTTTCCCGGAAAGAACGGGAATAACCGCCGGATGTCCGCCTCGGTCGGTCGAGTTCCATATTCACAGATCTCGAAGGCCTCGGCGTACTTCATTTTCTTTGCTGCGTCCGGTCCGTACCGTTTCGCCAGCGCCTGGCGAACCGCGGGAGTCGGGTCGTACTTTCGCTGGGTCTTCAGCCATTCTTTGCGGGCTTTCGGATCTTTCGGAACTTTATCCAGATTTCTATCATGCCAGGCGAGCCATTCGTACATCTGTGAAACGTGCGCATCCAGCATGTCGTACTTTTTCTCTATCACGTCGTCAATGGAGACGGCGACATCGGGCGAAAAGGGATTGGGCTTCTGGAAGCCGTCCTGAAAGTACATGAACACCGGATTTTGCCGCAACGCCGGAGTATCAGGACAAATATTGGGAACGGTCACCATGTAAGCCGCATCCTGCACCAGGACTCCTGTGTATCGATGATCGGGATGGTAATCATTGGGACGCGGCGCCAGGACCAGGTCGGCATTCCATTGGCGCATTTGCCGGATGATCTGCTCGCGAACTTCCAACGTCGGCAGCAGCTTGCCGTCATGGTTGTCTAAGACTACATACTCGATGCCGATCCGCCGCCCGGCCTCTTGCGCCTCGGCGCGCCGTCGACGGCCCAGCTGGGCGCCTCCTTGTGTCTGGTGGCCTGCATCGCCGTTGGTCACGGCCACAAAACGCACTCGGTGGCCCAGCGCTGCGTATTTTGCCGCGACACCCCCGGCGCGATTGTCGCAGTCGTCCGGATGCGCGCCAAACGCAATGACGTTGATCTTTTGCGCCTGCTGCGCATAGGGTGATTCAGTCAATACAAAGGCCAGCACAATCAGGCAAAGTGAATGAAAAGCGTGAGTCAAACACGGTGACTTGAATAATTTCATGGCAAACCTCCTTTTAGTCGATGGTGAGAAAACTGGCCGTAGATAACCACGGATGATTGCGGATTTTGGTTAACCACAAAGGGCACTAAGGGCACAAAGCCAGGTTGAAGTGGTTAATCAAAATCCGCGTTCACCTGCGTTCATCTGCGGCTAGGTCGTTCACAAATCACAACCGGACTTTCAATTTTATTACTGTGGTACGGGCAGCACCGGGACAACCGATAGCAGACCGTCTTCCTGCAGCAGGCTGACGATACCGATTTCCCCCTCTCCCTGCACTGAAACTTGAAGTGAATTCTCCGAAAGGCCGAGAACGTTTTGGAATCCCATTTCGGTCACAAAAACAGCGACTTGCCCCTTCGGCGGCAGTGGATTCAGCTGGGAAAGATCAACGGTGGCGACAACAAATCCTTCACGATTCACCAGCGCCAGGCGGACGCTGACCGGCGTACTCCCGGGATTGGAAATGGCGATGCCGGTGTTGGCCGGAGGCACGGTGTTGACGGGAAGGGTCGCTCGCCTGACAAACCCCGAGTTGAGCACCGCGGCCACAGTTTTCAATGACCCGCCGATACTCAATCGGAACGTGGCGACGGCCCCAACTGGCGGAGTCGATTCCAACAGCGCCATTCCCACTGTTCCGCTCGGCGACAGGCCGGTGGTCGCAAGCACCCGCGTGCCCCCGGCCGGTACCTGAAAGCTGAAGGAGGACGCCGTCCCCAGGCCTGCCAGGCTTACCTGTCGAGGAGTGCCATCCGGATTGAAAAAGCGCAGCGTCGCATCCGCGCTGCTTGCACTTGTATTCGTCACCGTAAAAGTCGTCGTGTAGCCCCCTCCATCCGCAACCTGCGGAAATACCAGCATCGAACCGAACAACATGCGGTGCACCGACCCGGTGGGCCGGCCGACTTGCCCCAGATTGACGACGTACAGATCGCCTCTCTCATCTTCGCCAAATGAGCTGATGGCCAGACCGGTGTTTAAGATTTCCGTTCGAGTCCAGGTTCCGTCACTATTCTCGGTCAGAGAGAAGAGTCGCGTCGATACAAAGTCGCCGAAAAAATAAGCGCCTTTCCAGGGAGTGTCCTGCGGGCCACGATACACGTACCCTCCTGTAATGGATCGGCCCTCAGGTGGAGGAGGATGCCGGTAGGTGGTTATGGGCATGATCAGGGCGCTTTGATCACAGTTAGTGGCCGGCGAAAAGCAAATGTCGCCCTCCATGATCCTCCATCCATAATTACCGCCGCGCACGATGATGTCGACTTCTTCCACCGTGTTCTGACCTACATCGGCCAGAATCAACCGCCCGGTCGGACGATCAAAGGAGAATCGCCATGGGTTGCGCAACCCATAAGCCCAGATTTCCCCTCGCGCGCCGGCGCGTCCCACGAATGGATTGTCGCGGGGAATCGCGTAGGGTGAGGCGCCGTCAACGTCGATGCGGAGAACTTTCGCGAGCAGAGTGTCCAGTCTCTGGCCGTTATTCTGCGGATCACCGGCTGAACCGCCGTCTCCTGTTCCGATGTAGAGGTAACCTTCGGGTCCAAACGCGAGCATGCCGCCGTTGTGATTCTCGAACGGTTGATCAAATGTCAGAATCAGCTTCTCCGTCGTATCCGACACATCCGGATTGGCGCTGGAAACTCGATACTCGCCGATCACTGTGCGCAGTTGTCCCCCCGTTGTCCGTGTGTAATTTATGAAAAACCGCCCGTTAGTTTTGTAGTTTGGATGAAAGGCCAAGCCGAGCAGCCCTCTTTCTCCTCCGTAGGTAATGATCGAAGAGATGTCCAGGAATGGAGTAGCAAGGAGCTGACCCGCCTTGTAAATCCGTATTCGCCCGCGCTGCTCAAGGACAAACAGCCGACCGCTTCCATCGCCGGCATGTGTCACAAAAGTTGGCTCAGTGACACCGCTGACCACGGTTTCAAGCTTGACAGCGACAGTCGGGACCTGGGCGTGAAGAAAAGGGATCTGCGAAGACGAGAGAAGGATGAAGGCAAGTCTAAGCCTGATTGCCGGGGTCATGAGTAAAGATTAACAGCAGACTTTGCAGCGTGCAAAGACTTGATTTGCCCGCGGATAAACACAGATCGCTGCGGATCATCTGAGCCGCTGTTGCGCTTGTAGAAAGAGGAAGCCAGCGGGAGCCCACCTTTTCTTCCACAATTCTTTCGCAAAATCTCCTCTAAGCCAGTTGTGTCTATCAGCAGAGGAGAAAAGTTATGCAACCCGTTGAGGAACGATTGTGCCAGTGCCGGAAGGACTTGCGCAAGTTGGGAGCCTGTCCCGATGACCCTGAAACTCCCTCTGGACGAAAATTGCCACCCGAGGTGCTGCTGGAGGTCTACGAGTCGATGCTTCGCTTCGAGAGGATGTATCGGTGTGCGAAGAATGGATAGAGCACGAGCATTGGAAGCGAGTGTGCTGCCGGGATTTGAAATAGCGATGCCAGTGTTGGCCAGAGAGATGG
>DASYPF010000327.1:0-11483 GCA_036006905.1 Acidobacteriota bacterium | reverse complement strand
GAGTCTTGGATCATAAAGGCGATGCCGACAACGATCGAAAAAGTCCTGTTGCTTCAGGACCTGGAGATTTTCGGTTTTGCTTCCACCGAGCACCTGGCGAAATTGGCGCTGGTGTGCCACCAGATCGAGTTCGATGTCGATAACATAATCTTTCGAAAAGGAGAGCCTTCTTCGAAGTTGTACCTGCTGGTCGAAGGCCATGTGAGCCTGGAGAACCGGGAAGGTCAGAAGGCAGTTGTGGAGAAATGTGCATTGGGTTTTTGGTCCTTCTTTGCGGAAAGCACTCATCGCGTAACAGCGAGCGCCCAGGGGAAATGCACGCTGCTGGCCGTGTCGCTTGAGGACATGGTTGACCTGCTTACTGCAGAACCTGAATTTTGCCTGGCGATTGTAAAATACCTGGCGCGCCTGGGTCGCACGCTGCGGCAGCCGGATAGCGACTAACCTGGATTATTCACGAATGTTCACCACGGAGGCACAGAGAACACAAAGGTAGCACAAAGCACAGGGCTGAAGCTTGAAGTATGAAAAATGAAACATGTGACAACACTCTGCGTTTTGACGAGTCTTCATACTTCAAGATTCAGCCCCGCTCTCTGTGCTACCTTTGTGTTCTTTGTGCCTTTGTGGTGAGCGTTTGTGCATAATCCGGACTAACGACTATGAAAAAACCCATCCGAGAGATTTTCGACTTCAGGCGGGAAGAGTTTCCTGTGGTCGTACTTATGTTTCTCTTTTTTTTCCTGGTCATTGCAGTCTTCCAGGTGCTGAGGTCGCTTAAAAAGGGGCTCTTCTTGGCCACTTACGGCGCGGATGCCGAGCTTTACGCCAAGCTGGCCAATATCCTGGTGGCGGCACTGGCAACGGTCGTCTTCACCTATCTGTACAACAAGCTGGCGCGGCAACGGTTGATTTACGTCCTCTGCCTTTTTTTCGCCGCCGCTTTCCTGGCTCTTGCCTTCCTTTTGGGCACACCCAAACCGGGGCCCGGATCGATTTGGGGTTTCTATCTTTTGGGAGACCTGCTTTCAACCCTCATGGTCGCGGCGTTCTGGGCGTATCTGACCGACATCTCTGACACGGATCAGGCAAAACGCCTGTTTGGAGCCATTGGGGCGGGTGGAGTCGTCGGCGGATGGGTGGGCATCAGTTTTGCAAAGGTGCTGCGGCAAGCAATCGGGATGCAGGGGTTTCTGCTGATTTCTGCGGCGGCTGTGATGGTGCTGGCCATGGTTACGTTCCTTGTCGAATCTTGGATTCTGCGAAAAGGAGTTTTCAGGCAGGCCCTGAACACCAGGATGGTGATAAAAGATCCAAAGCTTTCTGGAACAAATGCGGCATGGGAAGGCGCGCGGCTAGTGATGACATCCAAGTACCTGGCTGCCATTGTTGCCATCATGGCTTTTTATGAAGTGGCATCCCAGATCATGGATTACCAATTCGGCTCGCTTGCAGCAAAGCTTTCGGGTGTCGTTGCCACTCAAGCGTTTATTATCAATGTCTATTTTTACGCCAACCTCATCGCCGTCATCGTGCAGTTTATTCTCGTCAGCTTGATTATGAGGAAGTTAGGCCTGGTGGTCGCTCTCTTCATGCTTCCTGTTGCCGCTTTCAGCAGTTCAGTGGCGTTTCTGGTGATGCCGACCCTTTTCGTGGCGAGCCTTCTGGTCATTTCCGACAATGGCCTTAACTATTCAATCCAACAGACCTCGCGCGAATCTTTATACGTTCCCACGACTTCCGATGACAAGTACAAAGCTCGAGCGTTCACGAATATGTTTGTCCAGCGTCTGGCGAAAGGAGTGGGCATCGTCATTCCCATCGCCCTGGGCATAGCCGGCTGGAAAAATGTTCGTTTCCTCAGCTTGATCACTTTATCAGCGGTCGTCTTGATGGCTCTTTGCAGTATTTATGCAGGAAGGCGCTTTGCCGAGAGGAGTGCGGTGATCGAGGGTCAGCGGCAGGCTGCTTGAGGTGATTGCCAGTTGTCAGCATCAGTTGGAAGTCAGCGGTGAGCTATCAGCCGTCAGCTATCAGCTATCAGCCGTCAGCTATCAGCTATCAGCTATCAGCTATGAGCTAGAAGCTATCACTAACAGTGATGAGCAGCCCGCCGTAGGCGGGCGAAAGCATGTAGCCCCGGGTGGAGCGAAGCGAAACCCGGGGATTTAGGGAAACAAAAACAATTGGAGCCCGCGACAGACCACTGAGAACTGATTAACATGAAACGTGTTCGCTGCCTTTTTCTGATCTTCCCCCTCCTGCTGGTCCTTGCGTTCGCGGATAAGCCGAAAGAGTTTCGCTGGAAGTTCTCGGGCATCTCGCGAATCGTTGCTATCGGAGATGTGCATGGAGCCTACGACAGCTTTGTCGAGCTGCTCCAAAAGACCGGCCTGATCGACAAGAGATTGAACTGGACGGGAGGAGAAACGCATCTGGTTCAAACCGGTGATGTAGTCGATCGCGGCCCCGATTCCCGCAAGGCTCTGAAGCTTTTGATGTCTCTGGAAAAGCAGGCCGCCAAAACCAATGGAGCAGTTCACGCGCTTATCGGCAATCATGAAGCGATGAATATCTACGGCGATCTGCGATATGTCAGCGCCGAGGAATATGCTTCTTATAGAACGCAAGACTCACCGCTTCTTCTTGACCGCCTCCTGAAAAAAGAAATTGCGCAGAAGCGGACCGCAGATCCCTCTCTGGATTTGGATAAATTCAGGCAGGAATGGCATGCCAAGCATCCCCTCGGATTCGTTGAGCGTCTTTTGGCTTTTGCCAAAGAAGGTGAATTCGGCGACTGGCTCCGCGGCCACAATGCCATTGTTCAAGTCAATGATATTATTTTTCTCCATGGGGGTATTGGCCCCAAATATGCGGGTCAGGCAATCCCCTCGATGAACAACCGCATTCGCGCCGAACTAAATGACTTCTCCCTGCTGGATGGAGGCATCACCGCCGACGGAGAAGGACCACTCTGGTACCGGGAACTTGCGCAAGGCACGCTGGATACCACAGCAGTGAATTCGATTTTTCAACAACTCGGTGTGTCTCGAATGGTCATCGGCCATACCGTGATGCCGACGGTCACGTCCCGATATGACGGTCGCATATGGTGCATTGACACTGGAATGCTGAAGATCTACAATGGCGGCAATCCGACAGCACTCATTATTGAAAACGGACGATTCATTATCCTGGAACACGGGGAGTTCAAAGTAGCGCCTTCGCCCGAGTCACAGGCTGCGTTAAAGGCGCGTTAGGGGACAGCAAAGATATGTTTCGACGATACCGCTTCGTTTTCTTTTACCTACTAGTGCTGATTCCTGCCCTGGGTGCGCAACAGTCCCAGACTGCCACGCAGCAACAGTCCCAGACTGCCACGCAGCAACAGCCCCAGATTGCCACGCAGCAACAGCCGCAGACCGCCACGCAGCAACATGACCAGACAGAAGTCTTTCAACCGGAGCGGCGCGCCTTTTGGGAAGACTTCCTCCGCACTGCAAAGGTAGTCAAGACCAAAGGACTCGGTACAGGGATTACCCATCCCCGCAGAATGACGCTCACGGATGGAACCGTGACGCACGACGCGATTTTCAAGACGCTGGACGAGTTCAAGCGCGGAATCACCCAGATGACGTCTGGAGTGGAAATCGACCTCAAAGACTCATACAAGTTTGAAATTGCGGCGTACGAGCTCGATAAGATTTTGCAAATTAACATGATTGCCCCCACCGTGTTCCGAACCATCAACGGGGAGAAAGGATCAATTCAATATTGGATTGATAACGCCCAGTTGGAATTAGAACGCTACAAGAACAATATTTCGCCGCCCAATCCTGAGCTCTGGAACCGGCAAATGTATACGGTGAGACTTTTCGACGCGCTGATCTACAACTTTGATCGCAACCTCGGGAACCTTCTCGTTACCAAGGAGACGAGGTGGTGGAAACTTTGGATGATTGATCATTCGCGATCCTTCAAGACATTTTCTACGATCTTTAACGCAAAAGATATTGACAATAGCAAGATACCGCGTGCTCTCTGGGAAAGAATTCAGACACTGGAGCTTGCTACCCTGACTGAACACTTGAAGCCGTATTTGGAATCAAACGAAATCAAAGCTATCTTGAAGCGCCGCGATGCTCTTACGGCGCAAATTCAAAAATTGCAGGCGGCAAAAGGCGAAACGTTATTCTTTTGAAGGATTACCGGATGATGTATGCTTAACTGAACCCAAAGGGAGGTTATATGAAGCGTAGCTTTTTCAGGTCGATTAGTTTGTTGTTGGGAATTGTGATCTTAATGGCGCTGGCGAGCCCGTTGAACGCTCAGAAAAAGGAGAAGGCACCGAAGCCACCGAAGGCACCGAAAACAGAGCGCCTTAGCGGGACAATCCAGATGATTAATAAGGACACTTCTGTCATTACCCTGCGCACCAAAGGTAATATTAACCGCTACGTGGTTTACAGCAACGAAACTCAGTTCACCTATCGCAATAAGCCGGGCTCGCTTGATGACGTAAAAGACGGCCGACGCGTTATCTGTCTAGGCAAGTACGACGACAAAGCCCGACTGGTAGCCACCCGTGTTGATGTTCGGGAGGGGAAGTAGTCCCAGGAAGCAGTCGAAGCTCCAAAGTCGAAGGTCCAAAGTCGAAGGTCCAAAGTCTTGAGTCTGAATTAAATGACTTTAGATCCTTGACCTTGGATTTTCGACTTGTCATTTTTTCATTCGTCATTCGAAATTCGTCATTCAAACTTGTCATTCGTCATTCGAACTTCGTCATTCATCATTCGAACTTCGTCATTCGTCATTCGAACTTCGTCATTCGCAATTTCATCCTGCCTACCGCCGACTGCCTTCTATCTCCCGCCTGATTCGCCCCGCTGCCTCTTCGGGATTGGCCGCGCGCGTTATGGGTCGTCCAACCACTAGATAATCCGCGCCTGCAGTTATCGCTTGCGCCGGCGTCATAGTGCGTTGTTGATCGTCGGGGTTGCTTCCTGCGGGGCGAATGCCTGGGACCACTTTCTTCAGCGGCACGTCTGTCAATTTGTCCAGTTCATGAGGCGAGCAGACCAGTCCCTTGAGTCCCGCGGTCTGGCACAGCGCCGCCAGCCGCTGTGCTGCTTCATCGATGGAGTCGTTTGGAAAGAGCCGTTTCCATTCATCGGGCGAAAAACTGGTCAGCACTGTGACTCCCAGCAGCAAGGGACTCCGCGTTTCGAGAAATTCATCCAACGCTCCGACCGCCGCGTAAAGCATTTCCAAGCCACCAGCGGCATGCAGAGTAAGCATCGAAACACCAAGCCGTGCCGCGGAGCGGACGGCTGCCGCGACCACTTGGGGGATATCGTGGAATTTCAGGTCTAGAAACACGCTGCAGTCTCTTTCTACCAGTTGGGCAACAAGAGCAGGACCTTCCAGTGTGAAGAGATGGCTGCCTATCTTAAAGAACCGGGTTACCGGCCTGATTTTTTCCGCCAGTTCAAGTGCGTGACTACCCGATTCCACGTCGAGAGCCACAATCAGTCGATCCAACGATGGCGCGGCGTTTCTGTCAGGACTCATAGCAAAATAGCGATGATCATCAGACATCGGCCGCTAGCGTGACCAGTGTCATTCGGTTGTATCTTCTTGCAAAGCCTTTGTGATCCTTTGTGTCCTTTGTGGTGAAAAACGTTTTAACCACAAAGGACACTAAGGGCACCAAGGTCTCTTCTGAAGCCAGGAGATCGATAAATGACCAATGACGGATGATGAATGACAAATGACGCCTTTCGTAAAATATTCTTGCTCAACCGCCTGCCGGTATCTCTGGGACCTCGATGGGCACTTTTAGCGCTCCGGTTAGACCTTGCATACTGGTGATCTGCTTTCGTTCACAGTATTGAATCAGTCCGTCCAGTATTTCGATCACGGCGTTAGGTTTGTAAAAGTTAGCCGTTCCTACTTGGATGGCACTGGCGCCGGCGAGAAAAAACTCCACCGCATCCTGCCATCGACTGATACCGCCGATGCCCACCACCGGAATTCTAAGCGCCTTGGAAACCTGGTAAACCATGCGCAGCGCGATCGGTTTGACCGCCGGCCCGCTTAAGCCTCCAAAGACAGTCGAAAGGACCGGCCGCTGCTCGTCCACATCGATGGCCATGCCGACAAGCGTATTAATCAATGTGACCGCGTCGGCGCCACCTTCCTCACAGGCGCGCGCGACTATGACGATGTCGGTCACGTTGGGCGAGAGTTTCACGTAAAGGGGAAGCCGAGTGGCTGCGCGGCGCACGCTGGCGACGACTCGGTAAGTCAGTTCAGGTTTGCTTCCGAATTCGATTCCTCCTTCCTTGACATTGGGACAGGAAATATTCAGCTCGATGCCTGCGATATCTGCGTTGTCGTCGAGGTAGCGAGCGATCTGGACGTACTCTTCCTCGGTCTTTCCAAAAATATTTGCTATTACCTGTGTTCGATATCGCTTCAGGCGTGGAAGTTTCTCCTCGACAAAATTGACCATGCCCACGTTTTGCAAACCGATCGAGTTCAGCATGCCTGAGGCCGTCTCGTAGATTCGGTTGGGTGGATTGCCTTCTCTCGGCTGAAGCGAGAGACCTTTGACAATTACGGCTCCCACACGATTGAGATCCAGGAAGGGCTCGAACTCCGTTCCGTAAGCGAAGGTTCCGCTGGCAGTCCAGATGGGATTGGCAAAATCCTTGCCGGCGATGCTGATTTTAGGATTAAACATGCGATAACCCATCCCATTTCAACTTGTGGCCGTCAAACACCGGGCCGTACCGGCAGGCGAGGCGAAAACCGTCAACCGTTTCGACCGCGCATCCAAAGCAGGCGCCAAAACCGCAGCCCATGAAACATTCCACAGAGATTTGCAGCGATGACCGATGTAATTTCGCCAGTCGTGTCACAGCGGCCAGCATCGCATGCGGACCACACGCCATCAAATCGCAGTCAGCATGCGCTTGTAGGAAGCGCGCCAGCGGCTCAGTGACAAAACCTCTTGTTCCATAACTGCCGTCTTCGGTCGCGGCGTGGACTTCAACATTCAAGCTCTGGAATTCCTCCATGGTGACCAGGTCATCGCGCGACCGCGCTCCGTAAAAGAGCACAGGCTGCGTGCCGCGCCCGGACAATTTCTGTGCCAGGAGATAGAACGGCGCAATACCTACACCCCCTGCCACCATGACCATTTGTTTCCATGGACAAAGTTCAAATTGATTTCCCAAGGGCCCAATCATGGGTACCTGAGCTCCGATGGGAAACTGCACCATCAGCTGCGTCCCCAAGCCGACTACCTTGATCAGGATGGAAAACCGGCGGTTTTCGGCGTCCACTCCAAAAAAGCTGAATGGGCGCATCAGAATAGGGAAGGGATCTGCGATATTAGTGTCGGCTGCTATCATTGCAAACTGGCCGGGAAGGGCAGTGCTGGCGATTTCTTCGTCGCGGAAATAGAGGAGGAAGTTGTCCCGGTTGAGCTGCCGTTTTTCAACTAAGGGAGCGGCAAAATAGCGCATCAGGGTTCGAAAGCCAAAATGAAAATAACAGAGCGGATGAGAAAAGACAATTTGCCGATTCCTTTTTGAAAAAACATCGGGTATTTTACCAAGGCATCCGAAACCCTATGGAACGCCAAATTATGTCGGCCAGAGAAATGGATTTAGCTCTGGCTCGCATTGCAGCCGAGATCGTTGAAAAACACTCAAAATTGGAAGATCTACTGCTGGTGGGGATTCGCAGGCGAGGGATTCCATTGAGTCAGAGACTTCAGAAGCACATTCAGCGGTTGACGCAGAAGGCAGTGCAGCTTGGCATTCTTGATATCACGCTTTACCGGGACGATTTGACAACGGTTGCCGCACAGCCTGTGGTCGAAAGCACTCGCATTGACGTCCCTGTGGAAGGCAGAAAGGTGATTCTGATCGACGATGTCCTTTACACAGGGCGCACTATTCGTGCGGCCTTGGATCATCTGGTGGACTTCGGCAGACCCGCGAAAGTGGAACTGGCGGTGCTGATCGATCGCGGTCATCGAGAATTGCCCATTCAGGCCGATTATGTTGGAAAGCATATTCAGACCGCAGACGAAGAAGTCGTGGAAGTCCAACTTCCTGAAATTGACCAGACGGAAAGAGTGATGTTGACCAATCGCGATTTGATTCGAAAGAAAAAGGGGCTATCCGTTTAATGGACACGGAAAATGCGAAAAACACGGATGGGGATGGGCTTCTGCTATCCGCTTCAATTTCGCCTTAGGCCCAGCCCCATCCCCATCCGTGTTTTCCGCATTTTCCGTGTCCATTGAACGGATTATCCATGTCGCCGCTGAAGTGCCGTCATCTCCTGGGAATTGAGGATCTGGATCCAAAAGAAATTGAGTTGATTTTAAAGACGGCCGAATCGTTCAAAGAGATTTCGGTCCGCCCCATCAAGAAAGTTCCCGCGCTCCGCGGGAAGACCATCATCAACCTGTTCTTCGAACCTTCAACGCGAACGCGCTCCTCTTTTGAAATCGCCGGCAAGCGACTCAGCGCCGACACTATCAATTTCTCGGCCTCCACCAGCAGCGCTACCAAAGGTGAGACCCTGCTGGACACGGCCCAGAACCTGCAGTCGATGGCCCCTGACGCGATCGTCATCCGCCACGCCGCCAGCGGAACGCCGTGTGTGCTGGCCAAGCATTTGAAGACTTGTGTTATCAACGCCGGCGACGGAATGCATGAACATCCCACGCAGGCCCTGCTGGACATGATGACCATTCGCGAGCACAAGAAAAAGCTGAAAGGGTTGAAAGTAGCCATTATCGGTGATATTCGCCACAGCCGTGTTGCCAGGTCAAATATCTTCGGACTGACTAGAATGGGAGCCAAGGTCTGGCTTTGCGGCCCCCCGACGCTGCTGCCCCGGGAGTTTGACCAATTTGACGTCAAAATGACCTGGGATATTCGTGAAGCACTTGAGAAGGCGGATGTGGTCATCATGTTGCGTATTCAGTTGGAGCGCCAGGAGGAGAACTTCTTCCCATCGGTCAAGGAATACTTCGATCGCTTTGGGCTGGACCGCGAAAAATTGAGAGTTGCCAAGCCGGATGTGCTGGTAATGCATCCGGGTCCTATCAATCGAGGCGTCGAAATCTCATCTGATGTCGCCGACGGTGAATTCTCGGTAATTCTCGAGCAGGTGACAAACGGAATCGCCGTGCGCATGGCGCTGTTGTACCTGTTGTTGCTGCCAGGCATATCAACTGAAGTGAAGTGGGAATAATGAAGATCCTGATTCGTAGCGCTCACATTGTAGATCCCGAGAGCCATTGGGATGGCCCGGGGGAGCTGCTTGTGGACGGAGGCCGCATTGCCGAGCTGAAAAAACGCTTGCCCGCGCGCGACGATTGGGAAGTCGTCAATGCCGCGGGTTTAATCCTCACACCTGGATTGATCGACATGCACGTCCATTTGCGTGAACCAGGGCGTGAAGACGAGGAGACCATAGAATCCGGATGCCGCGGTGCCGTGGCGGGGGGATTCACCTCGATTGCCTGCATGCCGAATACTGATCCGATCAATGATTCCGAGACGGTGACCCGCTTCATTGTGGAGAAAGCCCGCGCGGCAAGTTTAGCCAATGTCTATCCAGTGGGGGCCATCAGCAAAGGAAGCCGCGGAGAAAAGCTGGCCGAGATCGGAGAGATGGTCAAGGCGGGGGCCCGAGCCATCAGTGATGATGGCCAGCCCGTGATGAATGCCCAGTTGATGCGTCGTGCCATGGAGTACGCCTGCATGTTCGATATTCCGGTCATCGATCACTGCGAGGATAAAACCCTGGCTGGAGGAGGAGCGATGAATGAAGGCCGAACCAGCGCGCGCCTCGGCTTGCGAGGGATTCATTGTTGCGCTGAGGATGTTCAAGTGAGCCGGGATATTATTCTTTCTGAGGTGACTGGAGCGAAAATTCACATTGCTCATCTTTCATCGTGCCGCTCGCTGGAACTGGTCGCGGCGGCGAGGAAGAAATCAGTGGCGGTCACCTGCGAGGTGACGCCGCACCACTTCACGCTGGCTGATGAAGACATCGTCGACTATGACACAAATTTCAAAATGAACCCTCCTTTGCGGGAGCGAACCGACATAAAGGCGCTCTTGCGAGGATTAGCTGACGGCACGGTCGATGCCATTGCTTCAGATCATGCTCCTCATAATCCCAATGAAAAGATGTTGGATTTTGAAAGTGCTCCATTTGGCATACTGGGACTTGAAACCACCCTTCCTCTGGCCATTACTTATCTGGTGCGTAAAAAAATCATCGGATGGCCCCGACTGGTGCAGCTACTGTCGGCCAATCCGGCCCGCATACTGGGGCTGAATGAGAAAGGAAGCCTGAAGAAGGGCAATGATGCAGACCTCACGCTGATTGACCCCAACGTGTCGTGGACAATCGACGGCAGCCGCTTTCATTCCAAGAGCCGCAACACGCCATTCAGTGGATGGAACGTTTACGGCTGCTGCATGGGGACTATGGTTGGGGGCCGGTGGGTGTTTAGGGCCAGTCAGCAGGGGAAAAAATGAAATTGCGAATGACGAAGTTGGAATGACGAAGTTGGAATGACGAATGAAAAATGACAAGTCGAACGTTCAACGTCAAGGATCTGAAGTCATTTAATTCAGACTCAAGACTTTGGACCTTCGACCTTGGACTTGTCATTCGTCATTCGTCATTCGAACTTCGCCATTCGTCATTCGAACTTCGTCATTCGCAATTTCATCCTGCCGGCTGGTTATTTCTCTGGCAACGTGACAATAATGTCCCCGGGTCGGGCGAAGTTAAAGTCTTCTCGGGCTAATTTCTCCATAGCGTGAGGGTTTTCCTTCAATTGTTTGATGTTTTTCATTAATCGTTCATTCTCCGTGCTAACTCGTTCATTGTCGACTCGCAGAGACTCCAACTGCATTCGGTACTCTCGGAGCCGGAGATAACCGCCCTGTCCGAATATGTTCAGGTAGAGGAAAAAAGTGACTATCAGCAGCAGTACTATCAAGAAACTTTCGCGACGCAATCGCTCACCGGCGCTCATGGTAACCCTTTCTAGCGATCAGCCATCAAGTATCAGCTATCAGCCGTTAGCTATCAGCCGTCAGCTATCAGCTTTCAGCCATCAGCCATCAGCGGTCTGGTGATAGGCTTTCCGTTGATTTTGGACAACTGAAAGTTGACTGCTGATAGCTGATACCTGATAAGTGACCGCTGATAGCTGACAGCTCATTTAAGAGGGCACCCAAGATGACAGACGCACCCAAGATGACAGACTATTCGGTGGTCTTTACTACAGTGAATTCGGAGGAGGAGGCTCGCAAGCTGGCTAGGAACCTGATAGATTCCCATCTTGCGGCATGCGTCAGCATTATCCCAAATGTTACATCTATTTACAACTGGAAAGATGAGGCGCAGGAGGAAAAGGAGTTCTTGCTCGTCAT